>NZ_JBQCYD010000015.1:0-34026 GCF_052088025.1 Senegalia sp. (in: firmicutes)
GTAGTTATAGCTATTTGTGAACAAAATGATGAAGAAGATATGGGATTTACTGCAGAAGCTATGAGTAAACCCCTTGAAGGTTTAGGATATAGAGTAGTAGAGACTGTTAAAATTCTAAAGTTATTTAAAAAGGAAGATTCACTGAAGAATCAAGATGCTTTAGAGGAAGTAAAAAGAGCTGGAGAAAAACTAAAAAAAACCATTATATTAAGAAAAGAAACAGAGGAAAAATTTAAATCATATTGACATTAAAGTAGATTAAGAATTAGAATCACAAAAAAGCTTAAATTATAAATGTTTATAAATTCATGTGTCCAAGCTAGCGCACTTATATATATAAAATCTATTCATGCAAGAAGAAATGGAGGAAGATAATGACTTATATTAAACTTAATAAAAATAATATTGATAATGAGCATATATGTTGTGCTATTTCAGACAAAAAATGTTCAGAAAGTTATGAATTAAAGAAACAATGGTTAAAAAAAGAATTTGATAATGGACATACTTTTTTAAGATTAGAGGAACGTGCAAAAGTTTTTATAGAATATGGACCAGCTGAAAAAGCATGGGTTCCAATTATTGCACCAAATTATATGATGATTGGATGTTTTTGGGTTTCTGGCAGATATAAAAAGAATGGACATGGAAAAGTATTATTAAACCAAGCAATTACAGATGCGAAAGAACAAGGCAAAGATGGTTTAGTTACTGTTGTAGGAAAGAAAAAATATCATTTTATGAGTGATACAAAATGGTTACTTAAACAAGGCTTTAAAGTTACCAACGAGACCCCTGCTGGTTTTGCCTTAATTGCTCTTACTTTTAATGAAAAAGCTAATGAACCAAAGTTTAGTGAGTTAGTAAGAAGTGGAGAATGCCCTGAAAAGGAAGGTTATGTAGCTTATTATTCTAATCGTTGTCCTTATTCAGAATACCATGTTAAAGTATCTCTTGCTGAAACAGCTAAAAAACGCAATTTAAAGCTAAAAACAATAAAACTTGAAACAGTAGAAGAAGCTCAAAATGCTCCAACTCCAGCTACAATATTTAGTCTTTTTTATAATGGAAAATTTGTAACAACAGACATTAGCGTTTGTATGGAAAGTAAATTTGATAAAATTATGAGCAAAATAATTGGTTGAATTAAGGAGGAGGTAATATAAATGATAAATAAATTAAAAATCGGTGATACAATCGGTTTTTTTCACCATCATCACCTATTACTGCATTGTGCCCTAAAAGATTTGAAAGAAGTAAGGAATTTCTTTTGAAAAAAGGCTTTAATTTAAAGAATGGAAAACTTACGGGTAAAAAAGATTTTTATAGATCAGGCAGTATAAAAGAAAGAGTGAAAGAATTAAATCAACTAATAAGAGATAAAGAAGTGAGATGTATTATCTCTACTATAGGAGGTATGAATTCAAATTCAATATTACCTTATATAGATTATGAAACCTTTAAAAAAGACCCTAAAATAATTATAGGATATTCTGATATTACAGCAATATTATTTGCTATATATGCTAAAACTGGAATAACTACATTTTATGGTCCAGCACTGGTAGCTTCTTTTGGAGAAATGGAACCATTTAATGAAATGACTTATAAATACTTTAAAGATATATTAATAGCTGAAGATAATATACCATATGAATATAAAATGCCAGAAATATGGACAGAAGAATATATTGATTGGGAGAGTCAATATAGAGGTAAAAAAGAAAATAAGAATAAATGGATAACTTTATCTAAAGGGAAAGTTAAGGGGAGATTAATAATAGGTAATTTAAATACAATGACAGGCATATGGGGCAGTGAATATATGCCTGAAATTAAAAAAGGAGATATATTATTTATAGAAGACTCCTTAAAAGAGGCAGCTACTATAGAACGTTCATTTGCTATGTTAAAAGTGAATAAAGTATTTGATAAAATAGGTGGATTGATTTTAGGAAAGCATGAGATTTTTGATGATATGGGAAGCAAAAGAAAGCCATATGAAATATTAGAAGAAGTTATAGGAGAGTACGACTTTCCATTTTTAGCAGAAGTAGATTGTAGCCATACTCATCCAATGTTTACTATGCCAATAGGTGGTATGGTGGAATTAGATGCTAGTAATAAAAGAATTAGTTTGATTAGTAGAAATTTAAATGAGTATTAATAAATACCTAAATTTATACTTATTATAAGAGGAGTTATATATGAGAGATTGTATATTTTGTAAAATAATTGAAGGTGAAATAAAATCAAATATAATATATGAAGATGAATTAGTTGTTGTATTTTTGGACATAGATCCAATAAATAAAGGACATTTATTAATTGTTCCTAAAAATCATAAATTAGATTTAGATGAATTAAGTATAGAAGAATCAACAAGAATCATGGATATATCAAAGATTATGGTGAAGTTATTAAAGAAAGAATTTAATCTAGATGGATATAGTATAATGCAAAATGGTGGAGAGTTTAATGATATTGGTCATTTCCATCTACATGTTTTTCCAAGATATAAGAATGATGGATTTGGATGGACTTCTAACAAAATAAAACAACATAATCTAAGTGATATAAATAAACAATTAATAAGAGGATTAAGGAAAGGAAATATCTAATATAAGAGAATTTAAAAACTTCCCTAAATATTATCTTCAATATTTAGGGATAGATGGATTAGAACTTAAAGGAACACTTGTGAAGAAATGCAAGCAAAGGGAGATTCCCATTAATCGTTTGTATCATCACCATTTAATTGCAACTAAAGTAAATGACATTTTTATATATTCTATTGAACCAAAATTATATGAGGATTTTAAAATCTATATATCATCTTATAAAATAAAAGAAAATGATGAACTTATTTCAGTTTTAGATAAATTCTTTAAAAATAGAATAAGTGATTATAGCATCAGAAGGATGTATAGATTATCTTTTGATAAAGAAAAATTAGAAAATATTAATAATACAAAATCTGTGAAACTCACCAAGGAAATTTTAATGAATTCTTTAAAACAAAAGGATGATAAAGAAAAGGAAGAAATATGGAATAGAAAGAAAAAGGAAGTAGAAGAAGGTAGACAATATGTAATACTTGAAAAAGATAAGATTATTTCTTGGTGTAAAGTTTCTAATATAGATTATAGTGGAGGAAATTTAGTAGTCTGGACAGCTCCAGAGCATAGAAGAAAAGGATATGGAAAGGATGTAGGTAGACAAGGAATTAAATGGTGTATAAATAATAATATTATTCCTATTTATTTAGTGGATTCTTTAAATAAAGCTTCAATTAATTTAGCAAAGACTATCGGATTTAAAATTAAATCAGAAGAGATAGTTGTAACTACTAAAGTTTAATGTTATGTAAATTCAAATATCAGAGGTGAAGAATGAATAGATTATATTTAAAAGTACCTAGATTAGAGGAAATGAGCTATAGACAATCTTTATTATCCAATCCTGAAACAATGTCTTATAACAAGGGCTATGATATACCAATTAAAAATTATAATAAAGAAAATGGTTGTATTGATTTTTCAGAACATAAGTGGAAATCTTGGTTTAATTCTTGGATAAATAATGAACCACTAAAATATTATGCTTATATTATAAGGAAAGAAGACGATAGTCCTATTGGTGAAGTAAATTTATACTATAATGAAAAGAAAAAATGGTATGACATGGGAATAGTAATTGAAGCTAAATTTAGAGGACTAGGATATAGTGTAGAAGCACTTAATCTTCTAGTAAAATATGCATTTGAAAAATTGGATGTAGATGTTTTACATAATCATTTTGAAGAGAATAGACAAGCTGCTAAAAAGACACATGGAGCAGTTGGATTTAAGGTTTTTAAAATTGAAAACGAAATCTATCATTATATAATAACAAAAGAAGATTATTTTAAAAATAAGTTTTAATAGTAAGGAAATAAGTAATTGCCTTAATGCAACGGTTCATTGCTATTAGAAAATAAGGTCCTGTGTTATGATTTATATAATATAAATGATTTTTGACATATTATTATATAAATTAGGAGGTAGTTTTAAATGGAAGAAAAAAATTTTGGTGATAAAATCAAACTATTAAGAAATAAGAATAAAATGACACAGGAAGATTTAGCAAAAGAACTTAATGTAACGAGACAAGCAATATCTAATTGGGAAAGAGGTATTACTATTCCAGATATAAATATGATAAATAATATATCTAGAATATTTTCAATTACTATAGATGAAATTATAACAGGTGAAACTAAAAAGATTCAAAAGAAGTTTGAACGTAAAAGTAGCTTTATTTTATACATAAGTTCTATTATTTTATTTATTTTAAATATAGTAATTAGTACTGTTATTTATAAAGAAATCAAAATAGTCACTATATTTCCAGTGTCAATAATATTATTTATAGAAACCATTATCTTTTTTACTTTTGGTAATGCTATTAAAAATGATAATTTTTCTGTTATTGCAGGATATGATAGAAAAATTCAATATAATAAGATAGTTTTAAAGAAAATCTTAGCGAGCATTGAAAATCATATTATGATAACTTCAACTATTTTTATTTTTTTAATGATTATATTAGGACATATTTCAACCCCAGATTTTATAGGAGGTATTATTCTTTTAATATATGTAATGGAGTTTTTATCTTCAATCATAATAATAAATATGAAAAATCAGGAATTTTTATATAAAGATACTGAAGATCTTATCCAAGCAAAAATGTCTAATAAAATCGTAATTGGATTTATAATCTTTTTCTTTATGATTCTTGGGGTAACTACATTTACTATGGAATATTATAATATTGAAAATAATACGCCTGAAGCTATGATTATGATTTCTATAATAATACCATATATCATATTTTTATTAATAGGACTTTTATATGAACAAAAGAAAGTAAAAGAATATATAAAGAAAAATAAAAATTATTCTATTAGCAAATTAGCTTACATAACAATGAGTATATGTATTGTGTTACTAATTATTATGGTAGTAGTAGCCAGTAAATTTTAAATTTATAATAAATATTAAGTCTATAAAATAGCAAAATATTAGATTGAATTTGAAAAGAATTCAGTCTTTTTTTATAGAAAAAAAAGGAATTCAAAATAATATGTAGAATAATTATAATAAGATATAATTAGCTTAGATAAGATAAAGGAGCCTAAATATGGAGCAAAAATTTGTAGATTTACATATCCATTCTTATTATTCAGATGGAACAATGTCTCCAAAAGAAATTTTAATAGAAGCATCTAATAAAGATATAGGGATCTTAGCTATAACAGATCATGATATGATTGATGGTTCAATTGAATTAATGAAATTTCAACATAAATATAATATAAAATGTATTCCAGGTGTAGAAATAGATGCAATTGATGATGGAGTTAATTATCATATTCTAGGATATGGTGTAGATATAGAAGATAAGAAGTTTAATGATTTGATTAATAAAAATCGTATTATGCTAGAAGAAGTTAATACAAAGTTAATTGAAAAAATGCAAAATGATTATGATTATATATCATTATCCGATTATTCTAAATTTAATTATGATAAAAGAAAAGGTGGGTGGAAGTTATTACATTATTTTATTGAAAAGGGACTTACTAAAAGTTTATTTGAAGGCTTTGATTTATATAAAGAATATAATCATTCATATAATTGTGTACAATTTCCTTCAATAGAACTAGTTTGTAAATGCATTCATAATGCAGGTGGTAAAGCTATATTAGCTCATCCAGGCAAAGTAATTAAAGAAACTAATTTAGATATTTTTAAGAAGGAGCTAGTTAGAATTATCAATTTAGGGATAGATGGGATTGAATGTTATTCTCCTTCTCATACTAATGAAATTACAAGTTTATGTATTGAAATATGTAAAGATAGAGATTTAATGATAACCTGTGGCTCAGATTGTCATGGTGGATTTGAAGATACAGAAATTGGTGAAATGAAAATTCTAATTGAGAAATTAAATTTGGAGGGTATTTTATAGAAGGAGTTTTAAGATATAGTTATAGTATAAAACATAGTAAATTTCATTTTGAGAGGTGAATTATAATAGAATTATGGGATGTTTATGATAAAAATAGAAATTTAACAGGTAAAACAATAAAAAGAGGCAGCAAACTTGGCGAGTATGATTATCACCTTGTAATCCATGTTTGTATATTTAATTCAAAAAATGAAATGCTTATTCAAAAAAGACAACCATCGAAAAAGCTATGGCCTAATATGTGGGATATTACTATTGGGGGAGCTGTTCAATCTGGAGAAACAAGTACAAAGGCAGCTGAAAGAGAAACATTTGAGGAAATTGGATATAGAGTAGACTTATCAAATGATAGAGCATTTTTCACTATAAATTTTGATAATGGTTTTGATGATTATTTTTTAATTGAAGAAGATATAGATATCAAAGATTTAAGATTACAATATGATGAGGTAGAAGAAGTGAAGTGGGCAGATAAAGATGAGGTTTTACAATTAGCAAAGGAAAATAAATTCATTAACTATTGGTTTCTTGAAAAGTTATTTGAAATTAGAAAGCAAAGAGGAGCATATACAAAGTAAATATTATGTTTAGTATTATGCTAACTATATTTAAATGGAATTAGGAGGACTATATGGAAATAAATATTAATATAGAAATAGATGGAGTTAAAGATTTTTGTAATATATTTAATACCAAAGATATTTTAAATAGGGAAGATATAGTAAAACTTTTTAACAAAAAATCATATGAAAAATTAGTAGAATTATTTGGCAAAAATGTTGGACTTAGAGAAAAAGAACAATGGATAGACTTGTTTTATAAAGCATATGAAATTTATTTAGATAAAAGTAAACACTCAAATGAAAAAGATCCTATAGCAAGTAGCATTATTAAATCTGTGATATGGTCTTTAAATAATATTGAAAAATTAGATTCACATATAAATAGAATAAAAAGAATAATAATTTCTCAAAATTTTATAAAAAAAGCATTGAAATATTTACCAGATATTAATAAAGATATAGAAATTAATATAAAATTATATATTTTTATGTATAATGCATGTGTAGAAGGAAGGGTTATGTTATTGGATGTTTCTTTTGCAACTTTATTTAATGATGAACAATTAGAAGCTTTATTAGCGCATGAAACTCATCATTATTTAAAAGAAAATATTCAAAAGATAGAAAAAGGATACGAAGAAGTAGGAAGGTCACTATTTGCTCTAGAAAATGAAGGAATGGCTGATATGTGTAGCTTTGAAGAAATTTCTTTTATATATGAGTATTTTGGATTTATGAAAAAAGACATGGTTAAAGTTTATTTAGAAAATCCAGTTAGATACATTAAAGAATTCAGTAATAAGTTAAGAGATAGAATAGTTTTAAATAAAGATGTAAAATTACATGAATATCTTATGGAAGAACAAATAGTACATCCCTTAGGATATACCATGGGAAAATATATTGAAAGTGTAATGGGAATAGATGAGCTAAAGGACTGTGTGGGTAAACCCTTAGATTTTATATTAAAATATCATTATGCGTTAAAGCAAGAAACAAATGAAGAATTGTTAGATAGAGAAACTATAGAAAAATTGATGTGTATTTATGGAGAGGATATATAATGGATTTTAAAAGATATATTATTCTTGTGTGAATAATTAGTATTATAATTATAACAGGCTGTACTCAACATGTAATGATTGATGAAGAAAATAATAAATTATTGAATTATGATTTTAAAATAAGAAATGTTAATGATATAGATAAAGTTTTGTAGAAACAAAGCTATGCTTATACTACAGATATAGATAAAAAATTTATTGCTGTTATCATATATAAAGATAATAATGCAGAAATTAAACAATATAAGGTGAGTAACAATGAGAAGTTAAATTTATATATACCATTAGACTCTAATTTTATTATATCTCTGCCTGCAAATCGTACAATTTATTATACTTGGAATACAAAAAATGAGATTAATAAAAAAATAATTAGTATAAAAGGCCGTTTGTGGATTGATATACCTATACCTAAATCAGATAGAGATAAAGAAGGCACAAATTATGATAGACAGAACTTTCATTTTAAATCATTGAGACCAGAAAATCAAAAAATAATAATGAAATATGAAAATAAATCAAAACAAAATAATGATTTTTTTGAAATAGAATTTAATATTAATATTGAATAAATGTTTATGTTGAATTGGAATGATATAGAAGACATAGATAATCAGATAGAAAAAATTCAAATTAGTAATATAAAAATATAAGGTTTGGAGTGTTAAGATGATTATTTTAAATGGTGGTTCATACTATCCTGATTCTCAAGAAATTGACTTATATTGGATTTCTAAAGTTAAAAAGGATGAATTAATAGTATTTATTCCTTCTGCAACTACAAGATCTCAAGAAGAATATTTTGAATTTTTCAAACAAAAAATGAGTCAATATGGAGTTTTTAATATAACATATGCAGATTTATATAAAGATTGGGAAATAGCTCGTAATGCAAAGGTCATATATATAGCAGGTGGAAATACCTATAAACTTTTAGATATTATGCGTAAATCAGGTTTTGGAGATTTTTTAAAACATGAAGCTCAAAATACTATGATTATTGGAAATAGTGCAGGGGCTGTAGTTCTTGGGAAAGATATTAGAACTACAAATGATAATGATATAATTGGTATAGAAGATACAAGGGGATTGGGTTTAGTTGATTACTCAATTTGTCCTCATTATACAGAAGAGAAGAAAGATAGATTGATAAAATTAGCAGATATTTTAAAACATACAATAATAGGTATACCGGAAAAATCAGGATTTATTATTGATAAAAACAAAGTTAGTAAAATAGGATTTATTAAGGATTTTTATAGATAAGAATTTTAGATATAGTATTTATGTATAAATATATATTTAAAATTCAATTATATAAAATAATAATGAAAGAAGGGGTAACAATGATTGAATATATAACTAATATTGAAGAAATAGATAGTAATGATTTAAAAGGATTTTTCGTTGGATGGAAAAAACCACTTACTTCCGAAGAACATTATAAAACACTTAAAAATAGTGATTATTTTGTAATTGGTTATGACAATAAAAAATCAAAGGTTGTTGGATTTATAAATGCACTAAGTGATAAAGTGAATTTTGCATTTATACCTATGTTAGAGGTTTTGCCAGAATATCAGAGTAAAGGTATGGGAAGTAAATTATTTGAAATGATGCTTGAGTTGCTTCAAAATATAGATTGCATTGATTTAACGTGTGACACTCATATGCAAGAGTTTTACGAAAAGTTTGGTATGATGAAATCCCAAGGTATGATTAAAAGAAAATATATAAAATAGTTAATGAAATTTATAAGTAAATTAAGGAGAAAAAAATGAAAAATAAAAATTTGGAAGAAATATTTATTGATTGTGTTAATTCAAATGACATAGATAAATTATCTAACTTTGAAAAGGAAGCTAGAATAACAGAACCAGAAATATGGGTAAATGAATTTAATGAAGATGAATATAAGGATAATTTAAATAAAATAGACATTGATAACTTAGAAAATAGTAAAGTAATAGTTGCAATCCAAAATGGAATTATTATAGGTAGAAGTGATATATCAATATCACTTAGTTTAGTAGATTTTGAAAAAACAGGGTATATAGATTGGATATATGTACTAAAAAATAAAAGAGGACTAGGAATAGGAAAAAAGTTATTTGCTGGAGCAGAAAAATATTTTAAGCAAAAAGGAGTAAAGGAATATTATTTATTTACAGCACAAAATGATCAAGCACAGCAATTTTATCATAGACAAAGTGAGCTTACTTTTTCAAAAAAAGAAGTTGCAGAGAAAGAAATAAAATAATTTAATGAAAATGTATCACAAGGCAATAAAATTATGGATATTTAAAATACTAATAACGCAGAAAGGACGTAAATAAAATGGATGTATTGATGTTAGATGGATGGACTCCTATAATAATTTTGGGAATTATATTTGCAATTATTATGTTTATTATATCTTTTAAAGTTTCAAAATCAATCTTGTTTTTAATAACTATTATAATTAGTTTGTTTTGTATAGCAATATTTATTTATAGTTTTGGTCAAGTAGGAGGTTGGGGAGGTCTGATATTAGGATTTTATAGTATCGGTGCTTTTTTTGGAACATGGATAGGTGGTATAATAGGATTGATTAAAAAACTCATAAATAAAGAATAGATTTTGGAGTGATTTGATGTATGAACAAGATTATGTGATGAGGATAATAAGTGAATCAATAAGATTTCTAAAAAAGATACTTTTAGATAAAGATGAAATTAGTTATGAGATAAAAAATAAAAATTATACTGATTATCTACATGAGCAGCTGTTAGAATTTATAGAAAAAGGACAATTAAATGAAGCAGAGAATTTCTTATTTGATAATTTAGATCTTAAAAATAAAGATCATATAGTATTATCTTTAGATTTTTATACTAGACTAAACGATATGAGTAATGAATATCTAGAAAGTAATGATTTTTCTAGAGAAGAAATTCAAATGGGAGTACAAGAAATAGCTAAACAATTTGGAATAACAATATAACTTATAGAGGTGAATATTATGAAGAAAAAAACAGCTTTATTATTTATTATAGGATTTGGAATACCACTAATATTATCAGGATGTATGCCAGGTGATGGAGCCTATTCGTCATCTGATCCTGCAGGATTTTTTTGGGGAATTTGGCATGGATGGATTGCACCTATATCTCTTATAAGAGGTATATTTAATTCTAATATAAGAATATATGAGATATTTAACACGGGTTGGACTTATGATTTAGGCTTTTATATAGCTATTATCAGTGGCTTTGGAGGTATATCTTTTTTCAGAGATAAGGGTAATAAATAAGTAAAAATAAGTTTTTTTGGAGGGCTTTAATTTGGCAAAAAAAGATGATTTGCATTATATGATAGCAGTAGTAATTGGAATATTATTAGGAACTATAATCGGTATAATGATTAAGAGAGTTATAGCAGGTATATCATTAGGTGGAGGTTTAGGAGTTTTTATTGGAGGACTTATTTACCATTATAAAGATAAAAATAAAGCATCAGAAAATCAATAATAGTATACTAACATAAAAATTATTTAGGAGGAAATTATGAAATTTATATATGAAGAAAGAATTAAAAATATGATGGAAAACTATGAAGAATTGAGACAGGAATTTAAATGGGAAAATGATATGTCAAGGCATTTAATTGCCCTATCATATGCTATGAAGGGAAAAGAAATAAATATTACTAAAATCAAAGAAATAAAAGAATACATTAAAAATAAAACAGGCATGTTTTCTCCACTTAGGGGACATATGACATTTGTTTTAAGTGGGCTATTAAATGTTAATGTAGATAATCCAAAAGAAGAATTTGATAACATGTTAAGCAATGAAAAGATTTTAAAAGAAAATGGATTTAAATATTCATCATATTTACCCACGGCACTTTATTCATTATCAAGTGTATATAAGGGAGATGATGTGAGGGACTATACAAAAAAAGCAATGGATATTTATAAAGATATGAAGAAGAATCATCCATTTTTAACAAGCGGAGATGATTATGCATTGGCAATTTTACTTGCAAGTACTGATCATAGTACGGATTTATTAGAAAATTATTATGAAGAACTTAATAATAGAGGATTTTCTAAAAGTAATGGACTTCAAATGTTATCTCATATTATGGCTTTTAGTGAAAGCAGTATAAGAGATACTGTAAATAAATGTGAAAATATTCATAATAATTTAAGGTCTAACAAATTGAAAATCTCTACAGATTATTATCCTGCTATTGGACTAATAAGTTTAATTGATGGAAATGAAAATGAATTAATGAATGATTTTGTAGAAATTGCTGATTATTTAAGAAATCAAAAAAGATATAAATGGTTAGGAAAAGGCATGAATGTGCTTATAGCTTCAGCAATTATAAGTAGTGAATATATTAAAGAACAAAAAGAAAGTTCGATTGTAAATACAACTCTGAGTATATCAATAGAAACTATTATAGCAGCACAACAAGCTGCAATGATTGCAGCAATAGCAGCTTCCACAGCAGCAGCTTCAAGTGCAGGGAATTAGTTGAAAGACATATTAAATAAAGATAAAAATTAATATTATTTTAAAGGATAGTGATAAAATGAAAGCTCTTTTAGTAATTGATGTGCAAAATGGTATTGTTAATATGAGGGATTTTAAAGAGGAATTATCTTTAATTGAAAATGTAATTAGTGATTTTAAAGAGAAAAGATACCCAGTTATTTTTTTAAGACATATGGATGAAGATAAAGGAAGTTCATTATATAAAGAGTATGAGGGGTCTAAATTACATAGTTCTTTAAAGAATTATAGTGAACATATAATTGAAAAGAAGACGCCAAGTGCTTTTTTTAATACTAAATTAGATAATTTATTAAAAAAACTAAATATCAATCATATTTTCATTACTGGGTTTAATACAGAATTTTGCTGCATGTTTACAGCTATATCAGCATTTGACAGAGGATATAAAGTGACATTTATAGAAAATGCTACTGGTACGGTTAATACAGATAAAGATTATGAAGTGGAAGGTTTAGACATTAGAGATTTTGTAGGAACCATATTACACTGGTCAAAGGTTATTGAAGTATTAGATTATGAAGAATATATTGAAAAATATGAAAGTTAAAAAGAAAGATACTTAGGAGGAAACTTTATATAATGAATAATTCTAGAAAAATTAATACTGTTATTAATTATGTTCCATGTAAAGTTATTGAAAATGAAGAAATATATCAAAATGGAATTTTTCACTTTAATATCTCAAGAATTCTTGAACATATTATTAGTGGAAAGATAGAAGTAGAAAAAGAAGAGATAAATGTTAGTGATTGGTATAAAACACATTTTAATGGTTTAATTGATGAAGAACATCTATATACGGTTGATACAACAAAACCAGTTATACAAGCAGAAATTAGCCCAAATAGATATGTAATAATTGATGGGAATCATAGGTTAGAAAAAGCTTATAGAAACAATATAAAAACTATAGACTCATATAAACTTAAAGTAGATCAGCTTCTTGAATATTTTACAGATATACGTGGATATGAATCATTTGTAGAGTATTGGAATTCTAAAATTTAATTAAGAAGTACTACTTAAAACTAGAGTGTTATGACTTATTTAAGCAAGGGAGCGAGCTTACGAGATGAAACAAAAATGGATAGCGATAAATGGTAGTCCTAGAAAAAGTAAAAACACTGATATGATAGTTGATTATATTATAGAAGGATTGGATAAGAAAAATATTGATGTAGCTAAGTATTATTTAAATGCTGAAAATATTAAAACTTGTATAGGATGTGAATATTGTATAAATATAGATAGTGGTACATGTTTTATTAAAGACGAAATTTCAATAATTATTGAAGAAATGAAAAATGCAGATGGATATATATTTGCATCCCCATCATATAATTATAATATGACTGCACAAATGAAAGCATTTTTGGATAGAACTTTTATATTAAATGATCATAGCACTGATACATGGAAGAGTCGATTATCACATAGAAAAAAGGCAATAATAGTAGGTGTTTGTAAAGGAAAAAATGAAGAATCTATGGGATATACTATCAAAGGAATAACAAGGACATTCTATGACCTTGAAGTTAAAATTATTGATGAAATAGAATATTATAATACTAAGTTTAATCCTGTGATTGATAATCAAAATATAAAAGAAGACATTCTAAATAGAATTTCTCAAAATAAAGAACTTGAAATTGAAACTTAATTTAAAGTGTGATATTAAAATCTGAAAATTTTATTAAAAGAATTTAAATCTAATGGTAATGTTGAAGAAAATATATGCATATTAGGAGCTAGTGGTTCTGGGACAATCACTCTTGGAGATAAATTATCATTTGAAGGTGAGAATTGGCATATAGAATTTATAGGGTACAGAGATAAATATTAATTAGTGGAATCGATTATAACTAAAAAAATAGGATGCGATTGCCAAGGGAAGTGATAAATTATGAGGGGTAAAAAACTTAGACGGAATATAAAACTGGATTATTTGTTTAGTGGGATGAATAATATTACATTAATCAATGCCATATGGATGTTATATTTTGTATCAAAAGGTCTTAGTCTTGTTGAAATCGGAATAATCGAAACTATATATTTTTTTGTTTCTTTTGTTGGAGAGGTACCAACTGGTGCAGTTGCTGATATTTATGGGAGGAAAACAAGTAGAATAATCGGGAAAATTGTCTCGGTTCTTGGGACGATTATTATTTTAATATCTCAAAATATATGGGGAGTAGGATTTGGTTTTATCTTAACTGCAATTGCAGGAAATCTTGAATCTGGAACAGGAAGAGCTCTTATTTATGATACTTTGTTAGAAATGGACAAAGAAGATAAATTTTCTTCAATATTATCAAAATTAACAATTGTAATGCAGATCACAGGTATTATTAATATTTTACTTGGGGGTTATATAGCTACAGTAGACTATGATTCCGTATACAAGTTATCAATTTTGATTGGCTGTATAACATTATTTATTGCTTTCTTATTTACAGAACCTAATATAAAAAGTGGTTGTGAAAAAACTGGTGGAAGAACTACGATGTTAATCCAAATAATCAATACTACAAAAATGATTCTACATAATAAAATTTTATCTGTAGCGATTCTTTATGATGCTATTAGTGCAACAATAGTTGCTTCTGTATTTATGTATATGCAGTTGCTTTTCAAGTCCCAAGGATTAAATGAGTTTGAAATTGCAGTATCCATGGTTCTAGGTGGAGTAGCAGCGATTATCAGCAGTAGTCTTGCTGATAAATTAAAGAGTAAATTTCAAACAACAAAACTTTTGATTATCTTGTCAGTAGCATGGGTCCTGGGCGCATGGGGCATGGTAATTTCATCTCTTCAGATTGTATCTTTTTTCTTAATTTATGGAATTCAAGCACTTACAGGGATTTATAATAATTCAATTATAAATGCTCATGCTGAAAGTGACAAACGTGCTACAATCTTATCATTTTCGAACATGGTATTTAGTGTTTTTATGATGATATCATTACCAGTTTGGGGCTGGATTGGTGACAATATTGGCATTAATTTTGTATTTCTAATATTTGCAATAATCACGACTCTTTGTTTACCATTATTATCAGTGATAACATATATGTTGGTTCTGAAAAGCTATAAAAGATAGACACTTCAAGTAAGTTATATGAAGAAAGGATAATTAATATGATTTTTAAAACTAAAGATTTTTATGTAGATTTAGTAGAAAAAGAAGACTTAGAAGATATTGTTGAAGTATATAATTCCAATACCATTTTTTTAAAGAGCCATTTAGAGATTGATAAAGTAACTTCTAAGCGATTATACAATGAATTAGAAATAATGAAACAAGATGATTTTCATTCATATAAAATTATTAAAAAAGATACTAATGAAATAGTCGGATTTATAGATTTTAAGATAGATAATGAAACTTATTTATCACTATTAATGTTACATAATAAATACAAAAATAAAGATATTGGTAAATCAATATATAAAGTTTTAGAGAAATATGTTAAATCATTGAAAAGTTATTATATAAGAATAGATGTAGTAACTAATTATGATAATAATGTAATCAATTTTTGGAGAAAAAATGGTTTTAATAGCATTAAAGATATTAAATTAAATTGGGGAGATAAAATTTTGTCAGCTGTTATTATGAAAAAGAAGCTATAAAAATATATATTTAAGGTATTTATAGAGTAGTTTGGAGGTGTAAATTTGGGTAAAAAGCTTACAAAAACAGTCTCAATAATCTCTTTTACCATACCAGCAGTAATGACTGTATTTATTTTAAATTGGTATTTTCAAATAACACCATACCAAAAATATCAAGGGCTTCCTTTAATGATAACGCCAATTACTTCAATTATAGGAATCATTTTAGCTAATATATCTTTAAAAAACAGTTCTAATAAATTAGCAAGATGGAGTATTGTTTTTAATGCTATATTATTTTTTCTGCCATTTATATATTGGATTTTAGGAACTTTAATATTAGGCCCATAAAATATAGAGTGATATTTTTTAGTTTGAGGTGAATATAAATGAAAATAAAAGTTGATTATTCTGTCCTAACTATATTTGATAATTTTTTAAATTGTAAAGATTATAATGCTATAAATAACAAAAAATATTTTATGAAAAATTTAGAAGAAAATATAAGTTTCAAAAAGCAGATGAATTTTTATAAAAGAAATATGTCTTCAAAAGATTATTTTGATATTATTTTTTCTACACTTAATGATAAGACAATAAAACCAAAAAATACAACTATAAAAATTATGTCAAAATCTTTTGAAAATATTTTAAATAATAAAAATATACTTCAAAATAAAATTAAAAATATACAAGAATATGATTTTACTAAATTAGAAGATAAGCTTTTAGAAACTTTGCCTGAAGATACAGAACTCAATGTAAATTTACATATAGTATTGGATGGATTTAATGCTGAGTGTGTCCTAGACGATAATAATATATTAATTGATGCAGCTTTTTGGCCTTCTGATAAAGAAAATGAATATAAAATAGAAGGAATAATATTGCACGAACTACATCATCTAGGTTTTCTATATTGGCTTAATAAAAATGGAAAAAGAAATGAAATAATTAAAGAAAAAAATGGATATGAATTAGCAATCAAATTAGTAGAAAGTATAATTGGAGAAGGTGCTGCTACATACTTCTTTAACCAAAATGAAGATTTAACAGACCTTTTAGAAGAGGCATATGGTAAAGAACTTGCAAAACAATATAAAGAAAGTCTAAAAATATGTGATATAAATATCGAAAAAATAATTAAGAAGTTTGAGAGTGATTTAGAATATTTATTAGATAATGAAGATGGATATGAGAAAATGCAAGAAAGGATTAAAGATTATAGTTTTAGCAAAGAGTTTGGTCAACCACTAGATAAAGCAATAGGAGTACATGTATGTAGGACAATAGAAAGTCAAGAAGGAAGAGAATCTTTAATAGAAACATTTAAGAATCCTAGCTTGTTTTTAATTAAATATAATAATTCCATAAAAAAATTAAAGGGGGTAGCTTTAAAAGAAAGTGTAATAGAAAAGTGGATTAAATTATGGGAATAGATAGATTTAAGCATTATAAAAAGAACATCTCCAAGTTATTATTGATTGAGATGTTCTTTTTATGAAGATTTACTATTAATATTGGAAGAGATTCCGTTTAACTGATAACTTATATTGTTCCACCTTCTTTGTTCATATTACAATTTAAATGTTTCTCATCTATATTAAATTGTTACTTGATACTGAATTTGAATATTGAACTATTTTGTTACTTGTTCTTTTTTCGATTTATCATTTTAAATTCCTATACTTTACTTTCACTTCTTTAAGGTGATTTAAGTTGCACAGTTCCTTTAAATACAATAATCTTAAAATATTAACTTGTTACTATTGTTTTATATTATCACTAGAGTTTATACTACTAAATAATTTGATAATATTTCTTAAACTTTGCTATTTCATATTTAAGAAACTATTATAATCATTTAGACAACTACTATGATAATATTGTATAGATTTGTTGATTGTTGCTTTAATAGAATCATCTTCTTCTATTAATAGTATTATATATATACCTCGTAAAAATCACTTTAAACATAAAATCATAAAATTTTTTGAATATTTTATGATTTTATAATCTTATATGATATAATTTTAAAAAGGTAATACTATTAATATAGATGAAAAATTACCACTAAGAGAAACAGAAGTATTATGAGTTGAAAATTTAAATTATAAAAATAGAAAATAATTAAATATAATATCATAAATATATTATAAGTTTGTCAACCACATAATACTATGATAGTATATAAGCCTATATTAGAGTTAATAACAAATGGAGGGAATATAACTATGTTTACTTTACCAAATTGTCCTAAATGTAATTCAGAATATACATATGAAGATGGTAGTTTATTTATTTGTCCAGAATGTTCTCATGAATGGACCAAACAATCAGAAGTTGAAGACAGTGAAGATGAAAACATCATTAAAGATGCTAATGGAAATATATTAAATGATGGTGATTCTGTAACTGTCATAAAAGATCTTAAAGTAAAGGGAAGTTCATCAGCTTTAAAGATGGGTACAAAAGTAAAAAATATACGTCTTGTTGATGGAGATCATAATATTGATTGCAAAATAGACGGTTTTGGAGCTATGAAATTAAAATCTGAATTTGTTAAAAAGTTATAATTAATATTTACCTAGCATGTCTTTTCTTGAATATTAAAGAGAAAATATGCTAGGTATTTTATTTTAAATGTATTTTAAATTATTAGAATATAAATCTAAAAGAAAGTGAGCTATCATAGAATGAAAGATCATAAAGCATTAAATTTTACAAGGCTCCTTTATACATTATTTGGAATCAGTACTATAATTATGTTCTGGATGGTCTATAAAGATATAGATAGTAGCATAGGTTTTAAATTTGGAATAGTATACTTATTTTTAACGTTTTTTTTGCTTATCTATACTCCTATCATTACTATTTTAAATTTATTAAATTTAAAATGGATTCACATAAGAAAAAGAGTATTTAAGTTTGTCATTTTATTTATTTTCTTTGGAAGTTTAAATTATATATTTGATTATTTTTTTAGGCCTTCAAATATAGATTTACTCAGAGAATTTTCTGTTGCTTTTGGACTAGCTTTTGGAATATCATTTCTTGATATTATATTTTCAAAAAAGAAATAATAATAATATTATCAAGAATAATTAACTAAATCATATATTATACAGTTGAGATGTGATTAATATTAAAAACGGGGTGAAATTCATATGGATTGTACTTTTAAGACAAGACAAGGTAAATTTAATTATAGAGTTGGAGCAATAATTATTTATAATAATAAAGTGTTAATGGTTAAAAATAGCAGGGATCCTTACTATTATTCTGTTGGTGGTCGTGTGCATATGAATGAAAGTATGGAAGATGCAATTATAAGAGAAGTATATGAAGAAACTGGGGTTATATTTGAAATAGATCGAATGGGGTATATTCACGAGAATTTCTTTGTATTAGAACCTAATGGTGAAAAATATCATGAAATATCTATCTATTACTATATGAAAGCTATAAACAACTATAATTTAATTAGTAAAAGTTTAACTGAAGATGGCATAGAGGAAAGTTTAGAATGGATTCCTTTAAATGATATAAAAAATTATAAGGTTTATCCACAGTTTTTTAAAGATGCACAACTAATATCTAATCAGAATGTTTTACATATTATAGATAGAGAATAATTGAATTTTGAAACATTAAAAATTAACTAGTATCATAAATAACAATAAAGGAATAAAATACACCATAGATATATATAGTTTCTCAAGAATAATAGATGGAGGTAAAGGAATGAAAAGTTATAATTTAGCGATAGTAGGGTCAACTGGCCTTGTTGGAAGTACAATGATAAAAGTGCTAGAAGAAAGAAATTTTCCAATCAACAAAATAAAGTTTTTAGCATCAAAGAAATCAGCAGGTAATAAAATAAAGTTTAAGGAAAAAGAATATGTAGTAGAAGAATTAACTCCTAATTCATTTAAAGATATGGAATACGCATTGTTTGCAGCAGGTGGAGAGGTAAGTGAAAAATATGCAGAGATAGCAGTGGAAAATGGAGTAATTGTAATAGATAATAGCAGTGTATTTAGATTGAAGAAAAACGTACCTTTAGTAGTTCCAGAAGTAAATCCTGATGATATAAAATGGAATAATGGAATCATCGCAAATCCAAATTGTTCTACTATACAATCAGTAGTACCTCTTACAAAGCTGCATGAGAAGTTAAATATAAAAAGAATAGTTTACTCAACATATCAAGCAGTCTCAGGATCAGGATTAAAAGGATTAGAAGATTTAGAAAATGGCACTAATAAATGTTATCCTTACAGTATAAGAGGAAATGTTCTTCCTCATATTGATGTATTTCAAGATAATGGATATACAAAAGAAGAAATGAAAATGATAAATGAAACAAAGAAAATATTAAATGACAATAATATAAAAATAACAGCTACAGCAGTAAGAGTACCTGTAGAATATTCTCATAGTGTATCTGTTAATTTAGAGTTTGAAAAACCATTTGATTTAGAAGAAATTATATCTATATTAGATAGCACTAAAGGAGTTATAGTAATGGATAATATAAATGAAAATATATATCCTTTAGCTAAAGAGACAAAGGGAAAAGATGAAGTTTATGTAGGAAGGATTAGAAGAGATTTTAGTGTGGAAAACGGAATAAACTTATGGGTAGTTGCTGATAATGTAAGAAAAGGTGCTGCTACAAATGCAGTTCAAATATTAGAGTTACTTATAAAATAATATAAAGAAAGAAATATATATAGTCAGAGGCATACAAAATTCAATTGCCTCTGATTTATTTATGAGAAAAAAGGATTTTGGAAAGATTTGTAGAATAAATATAGTAGAGGAAAGGGGTTTAAATATATGGATATTTTAAAACACAACAGTAAGGCTTGGGATAACGAAGTTAAATTAGAAAATAAATGGACTGTACCTGTAAGTAAAGAAGAAATAGAAGATGCGAGAAAGGGAAAGTATAAATTATTATTAACTCCTACAAAGTTAGTGCCTAAAGAATGGATTAGTAATATGAAAGGTAAGAATGTATTATGTCTGGCATCTGGTGGTGGGCAGCAAGGGCCTATATTTTCAGCACTTGGAGCTAATGTTACAGTTTTTGATAATAGTAAGGAGCAATTAAAAAAAGATGAATTTGTATCAGAAAGAGATAATCTATCTATAAAATTAGAGCAAGGAGATATGAGAGATTTATCAAGATTTGAAGATGAAAGTTTTGACTTTATTTTCCATCCTGTTTCTAACTGTTTTATTTCAGATATTGAATTGGTATGGAAAGAATCTTATAGGGTTTTAAAAAAAGGTGGAGTATTAATATCTGGATTTGTAAATCCTCTTACATTTATATTTGATCTATATGAATGGGAGAAAAATAATGAATTAGTGGTATCTCATAGTATACCTTATTCGGATATAGATGATATGCCTAAAGAACAATTAGAAGAAAGAATAAGAAATAATGACACATTAGATTTTGGACATTCCTTGCAAAGTCAAATTGGTGGACAAATTGATTCAGGATTTGTAATTGGTGGTTTTTATGAAGATAATTCAGGTCATGAAGATTTGTTAGATAAATATATAGATACATTTATTGCAACCAAAGCGTTAAAATTGTAGGTGAAAAAATGAGCTATTTGAATATTAAGTTCAAATTAGCTCATTTTATTTTGCTTATAGTTTACTTGTTTTATGATAAAATATTAAAAAAGGATACATAATTCTAAATGAAAAGGGGCTTTGTTATGTTAGGTCTACCAAAAGGGGTAGTAAAACTTGAAACTTATGATCCTAAATGGGTTTTAGAGTATGAAAGAGAAGAAGATATTATTCAAAATTGTATTGGAAATAATATCATAGATATTCAACATGTGGGTAGTACTTCACTTGAAGGATTATCAGCAAAACCAATAATAGATATAGCTATTGGTGTAGATTCAATATTAGAAGGATATAAGTGTATTGAGCCGTTTGAACAACTAGGATATGTATACAAAGGAGAAGCTGGTATTAGTGGACGACTTTTCTTTTCTAAAGGTGATGTGCATACTACAAAACATCATGTCCATGTCGAAAAAATAGATAGTATTAATTGGTTAAATCAAATATTATTTAGAGACTATCTGAGGATAGATGATGATGTAAGAGATGAATATGATAAATTAAAAAAGAAGCTTTCTTTAGAATATGCTAATGATAGAGAAATATATACTTTGGAGAAAGCTGATTTTATTTTAAATATTATAGAACAAGCCAAGAAATATTTTTCAGAGAAAAATTTATAATTAAAAGAGTTTGAACCTTCTTTATAGTATAAATAAAAAATGTGATATAATTAAACTAAGATAAAGACTGAATATTATAAATATAATTAATTGATTTTTATTAGAGTAAATCTATAATTATGAAAGGTTTGGTGTTAAAAATGAAATGGGATGAAGTAAGAGAAATTTATCCAAATAAATTTGTAAAAATAAAAATTTTAGATTCTCATACTGTTGATAATAAAAAAATTATAGATGAAATGGCTGTTATAAAAGTTTTTGAAGATAATCAAGAAGCTACTAAAGAATTGGTAAAATCCAAGTATGATGAAGTTGTATATCATACTGGAAATGAAAAAATAATTATTGAATTAAGAAATATTAAAGGTTATAGGAGAATTCTTTAATGAAATTAGAATATAGAGATGGATTAATATATGCTTCAATAGAAATTAAATATAGAAATAAATCTACTAAGATAGATAAAATAGTTGTTGATACAGGAGTAGCAGAGACTATGATATCACCTGATATAGTAGAAAATATAGGCATTTTTGCGGAAAAAGATGATAGAATAATATCCTATTATGGAGTAGGTGAAAGTATCCATAATGCATTCGAAAAAACAGTAGATTTAATTAAATTTAACGACTATCAAACTAATAATATTAGTATAGACTTTGGGGTAATAGATCCTAAGGGGGAAATTAATGGTTTAATAGGATTAGATTTATTAATAAAAATGGGAGCTATAATTAATTTAAAGACAATGGAAATAAAATTTGACTAGAATTTATAATTAAAAGGGGTTTAAAAGATGGAAAATGAACATAAATCTGTAATTAAAATGTGGAAAGATTATTTATCTTCTATAGGTGAAAATATAGAGAATACTGATAAAACTTATACATCATGGTGCTTTTGTGATAATGAAAAAGATGCTAATGAATTAGCAGAATTAGTGAAAGAAGGAACTAAAAGAGGAACAGCTTCTCTTTATGAACTTTATAAGATAGATGATGAAGAAGTCCCTGAAGTTTATGAATATAGTATTATTACTGATTGGGATGGTATAGCACAGTGTATAATAATGACTAAAAAAATAACCATACTTTCCTTTAGAGATGTAGACGAAGAATTAGCAAAAATTGAAGGTGAAGGGGATAAATCTTTAGAATATTGGAGAGATGCCCATATCAATTTTTTCACTAGAGAATTGAAAGAATATGATATGAAATTTTCAGAAGATATGCCAGTAGTATTTGAAGAATTTGAAGTTGTATATAAGTAATTTATTTTAATCCCGAGTATTTTTATCGGGATTTTGATATTTATCACAGATTTATATTTTATCCTCCCTTATAATGTAATTAAAGACAGAGAGAAAATTTCTAGGAGGTATTATAATGAATGATAAATTAATAGCTAAAAATTCACATTGGGTAGGATATGTAGATGATAGAAAGGTACCTTTTCATAGATTAATATTAGAAAAAGGAACAACATACAATAGTTATTTTTTAGATACTGAAAAACCAACAATTATAGATACAGTAGATATAAGCTTTGGAAGAAAATTTGTTGAAAATTTAAAAGAATATACAGATTTAGAAAAAATACAATACATAGTTATAAATCATGTTGAGCCAGATCATTCAGGTGCATTACCAGCACTTATAAATAAAGCAAAGGAAGCTACAATAGTTACAACTGAACTTGGAGCTAAAGAACTTAAAGAAATGTATAAACTACATGATAAAAAGTTCATGATAGTAAAAGATGGAGATACTTTAGACGTAGGAGGAAAGACACTTAAATTTCTTGAAACACCTTATCTTCATACAGAGGAGACAATGATAACTTATGCGCTAGAAGATAAAGTATTATATCCTTGTGATATATTTAGTACTCATATTGCTACAGATGAATTGTTTGCTGATAATGCAAAAGAAGATATTACAGAAGATTTTAAGGTGTATTATAGTTTGATCATGCATCCTCATAGACCATATGTACAAGATATGATTGAAAAGATAAGAGATTTAGAAATAGAATTAATTGCACCATCTCATGGATATGTACTAAGAGATCCTAAAAAATACATTGACCTATATGATGAAATGAGCAAAGCTAATAAAGATAAAAAAGCACTTATACTTTACTCTACAATGACAGGAAATACTAAGCGTATAGCAAATTATATGGCTAATGAATTAGAAGAAGTAGACGTAGAAACAGAAACTATGAATATAAAAGAAGATGTAGATATGGATGAAGTAAAAGCAAAAATTGAAGAAGCTGATGCAATATTCTTTGGAAGCTCTACAAGATATGCTGATATGGTAGGTGGAATTGAAAAAGTATTAAAAGAAATAAAAACTATAAATTTAGATGGAAAATTAGGCATTGCTTTTGGTTCTTATGGTTGGAGTGGAGAAGCAGTAGAAGTTATAAAAGATTATTTAGCTGAGACTGACATAAAATTAGTTGATAGTTCATATGTGATTAAGACTACAGGAATGGATGATATTAAATTTCCTATAAGGGTTAAATTTAATCCAGATGAAGAAAAAATAGAAGAATTAAAATTGTCATCAAGAGTAATAAAAGATATTTTAGTTGGATAATTAGATAATTTAAGGAGAGATTCTAATGGAAAAAATTATAAATAAAGATATGAGAATAGGTCAAATAGCAACAATATTTCCAGGAGCTACAAATATATTCATGAATTATGAGATAGACTTTTGCTGTGGTGGAGATAGGGCACTTAGCATAGCTATAGATGAAAAAGATGTAGATGAGAAAGAATTATTAGATAGATTAAATAGTGAATATGAAAAAATGAAAGATGAGATAGAAAGTAGTGACAACTTTAAAGAAAAAACAATGGCAGAACAAATTGATTATGTAGTTAATAAGCATCATACTTTTATGAAAGAAGAGATGCCTATTACTGAAGGATTACTTTCAAAAATATTAAAAGTACACTATGTATCCCATGGAAAAGAATTATCAAAACTACACAAATTATTTAATAGCTTAAAGGCTGAAATAGAAGAGCATTTAATAAAAGAAGAAGAATTACTATTTCCTATGATTAAAAAATATGAAAATGATCCAACACAAGAAAATAGAAAGAAAGCTTTAAAAGTATTAGAAGAAACAGAGTCAGAACATGAAGCAGCAGGAGATATTTTAAAGGAAATGAGAAAATTAACTGATGGATATAAGTTGCCTTCAGATGGCTGTAGAACTTATGAAATAACTTTTGAAAAGATTGAAGCAATAGAAAAAGATTTATTTGAGCATATTCATTTAGAGAATAATATATTGTTTGAAAGACTTAAATAAAATCATAAAAGATGATTCCAGCTGGAATCATCTTTTAACTTTTACATATATATTAAATATCCTATTAAATTAAGTCCTAGTAAAAATACTAATAGAAAAACTGTAGTAAGTGAATTTTTTGTTACATTACCTTTTGTTTTTAGCTGAGAGTTAACTAAAAAATCATTGGGATGACCTATGGGGCTTGCAGTATTGTGTGTACCTCCTTTTTGAAATGTATTAAATAGTCCAAATAGAATCATTGCTAACCAAACTATTGACCATACAAAAAAGAATATTTCTAAATTATCTTTTCCACCATTTAAATAAAATATAAATTCAATTAAGGCTAATGTTGCTAATCCTATAAGAGCTCCATATTTTTTCATAATATAATCCTCCTTTATAATATAATACCATTTTAAAAGAATATTGAACCGTAAATTATCAGAATGTAATGAAAATTTAACTTTGTAATATTAATAACATATTTCAATATAAATACAAATATAGATTAAAAGATTTCTATTATGGTATAATACATGTAAATAAGATATAAGGAGTTGTTTTTATGAATAAGAAAATTATAGCTTTACTTTTGATACTCACATTTGTGTTTACATCAACTGCTTTTGGTGATGCAGTTACAGGAGACAGAGTAGTTAGTGTAGGAGCAAACTTAACTGATGCACAAAAGGAAGAGATGAAAGAATACTTTGGTGTAGATGAAGATGTTAGAGTTATTGAAGTCACAAATGAAGAGGAGAGAAAATACTTCCTAGAACATATTGATGAAAGTATAATAGGTACCAGGGCATTGTCTTCTGTATATGTAGAAAAACTTGAAGAAGGCCAGGGCATAGAAGTAGATAGTAATAATATCACATGGGTTACGGATGAAATGTATAAAAATGCTCTAGTGACAGTAGGGATAAAGGATGCTAAGGTAAAAGTAAATAGTCCTATGAAAGTTACAGGTACTGCTGCTCTTACTGGTATAATAAAGGCTTTTGAAGATTTATCTGGTGAAAAGATATCAGAAGAGGAAAAAGAAATAGCATCAGAAGAACTTGCAAAAACTTCTGAACTAGGTAAAGATGAAGATATAGGAAAAGAAAAAGCTACAGAATTAATAAATGACATTAAAATTTATATTATAAACAATAATATTACAAATATAAATGAAATAAAAGAAGTTGTAGAAGATAAAGCAAATGATTTAAATATTAATTTAACTGAGGAACAAATTAATAGTATATCAGAATTAATGGATAAGATATCTGGACTTGATTTGGATTTAAATGAAATAAAGAATCAAATTAAAGGATTGGGAGATAAGATAGATAATGCCTTAGATGAAAATCCAGAAGCAAGATCTTTTATTGATAAAATAATAGAAGCTATAAAAGATTTTTTCAACAGCATATTTAATTAATATTTACCCTTGAGAATATATATTCTCAAGGGTTTTTTTAATGTACTTTTCTATGGTTATATAATATGATAGTAATAAGAATAATAATTGGGGGTAAAGAAAAATGGTTAAACTTAACAAGAAACAAAGCTTATATGCTGATATGGCACTTATAGTAGTTGCGATTATTTGGGGAAGTGGGTTTGTTGTGGTTAAAAATGGTTTGGATGAACTAACTCCACTGTTTATGAATTCTATGCGTTTTATAATAGCTTCTATTTTAATGAGCATTGTCTTTTTTAAGAAATTTAAAAAGATAAATAAATCTGATATAATAGCTGGGGCTATTGTAGGATTTTTTTTATTTAGTGCATTTGCAGCACAAACAGTAGGGCTTCAATTTACTACTGCAAGTAAACAAGCATTTTTAACTGCTACAAATGTAGTTATGGTACCTTTTTTATTTTGGTTTATAAGTAAGAGAAAACCACATAATTTAGAAATATTAGCTACATTTATAACACTTATAGGAATAGCATTTTTAACTCTTGAAAGAGGTGTAAGTTTAAATGGTGGCGATTTACTTACACTTTTATGTGCTCTATTATTTGCAGCACATATTACATCTATAGGACATTTCTCAAAAAAACATGATCCTATAGTACTTACTATATTGCAACTTATTTTTGCAGCAATATTTTCTATTATTATTGCAATACTTTTTGAACCTATAAATTTAGAAATATCAGGTCAGGGTTGGTTTACTGTTCTTTATCTTGGTGGAGTAAGTACATTAATAGCTTTTTTGATACAAACTGTAGCACAAAAATATACAACTTCTACACATGCAGCAATCATACTGAGTTTAGAAGCTGTATTTGGAACACTTTTTTCTATTCTTTTACTTGGAGAACTATTTACTATTAAAATGGTCATAGGTAGTGTTATTATATTTATTGGTATAATAACGGCAGAAACTAAATGGCAATTCTTAAGCAAGAAAAGAATCACTAAAAAGGTTTAATTTTTATTACCAATTCATTTTATTGTACATAGGCTTGATTATACCGCATGCAAGTCTTTTGCCTGCATCACCTGCTGGCTGAGATCTATAATCATCTGGATTTTCATGGATTATAATGGCTTTGCCAATAACTTCATCTATATTAAACTTATTGGTGAAAAAGCACATTCCTGCAAATCCGTCATGAGCTATTAACACAGGAAAATCACCTGCATGATTTCCATGAGGAACTTTTTTAGGATTGAAATGTCCCTTTGCATCTTTAAAGGGGTCATTTTTATCACCTATAGCACATGTTTCTCCTTCATGTATATGAAAACCAAAAGGCCCTATGGGGTCTTTTTTATTATTTCCTTTTTTGTATTTTGGTAATCCATAGACATGGGCACAAACTATAACTCCTCCCTCTACCTTCTTTAAACTAACATATCCCCTTATATCTTTTTTTAGGGGACCACCTTTAATATTAGATATTGCAAAATCATAATACATTTATATCACCTCATATTATAATATGAGGTGATATAAATAAATGATACCATTTTTATTCTAGGAATCTGTTTCCAGCAAGTTTGATACCTATTGCTCCAAGTGGTGCTGTTATAATTATAGATAATACTGCCATTGCAAGTATCAACTCTCCACCTTCAACCCCAAGAGTTAGTGGAACTGCTCCTATTGCTGCTTGTACTGTAGCTTTTGGTATATATGCTACTATGCAAAAAACTCTTTCTTTTAAGTTTAAATTAGTAGCTATAAGTGATATTATCACTCCAATGGATCTTCCAATAAGTCCAATAGATATTATGAATATTCCTATTAGTCCAGAATCTATTGCTAGAAAAACATTTACTTCTGCACCTACAAGTACAAAGAGTATTATTTCAGCTAGTACCCAAAGCTTGTTAAATTTATCTGATAATCTATTTGCTACAGTGGGATATTTTTCAAGTAATATAAAACCTATTGTCATAACACCTAAAAGTGTAGCTATTGGAACTATATTTTCAAGTGGGCCTTCAAGGCTGTTAAAAATTATTGCAGTAGATAAAAGTATTAGTGTTTTTTTAGTATCTCTTATATGATAATGTTTAAATATATAAGTCATAATAAGTCCGATTATTACTCCTATTATTATTCCAAGTGCTATTGATATTGGTATATTTAGTAATTGCCTAAATATATTTATATTTTTAGAACTATACATGGCTAAGAATGTAGAATATATGGTTATGGCAAAAACATCATCAATAGATGCACCAGCAAGTATTAATGTAGGAATAGCTTTTTTTTCTCCCTTTCCTTGTTCTATTAAACTAAGCATTGAAGGAACTACAACAGCAGGGGAAACTGCTGCTATTATAAATGCAAGTATTCCTGCTTGTTCAAATGAAAAATTAAATACTTTCATTGTTATAAATATAAGTGTAGCCCCTTCAAGTAGTCCTGGGATAAAGCTAAGCTTTATAGCAGGAACTCCAATCTTTTTTAGTGTTTCTTTTTTTACTCCAAGTCCAGCACGAAGAAGAATGACAATAAGTGCTATCTTTCTTAAATCTCCTGATATTATTAAAATGTCTTTATCTAATATATTAAATACATATGGTCCTAATAGTATTCCTACTATAAGCATACCTAAAAGACCTGGTAATTTTAACTTAGTAAATATCTTATTAGCTAGTAATCCTAATATAATTATAATTCCAAAACTAATTGCCACTATAACCACAATCCCATTATCTATTTATTTTCCCTAAACTATGATAACATTATATTTATAATATTAAAGAAAGTAAAGGTGATTTTATGATTAAAGCAATTATATTTGATATGGATGGTGTAATAGTTAATAGTGAGCCAGAGCTTATAAAAATAGAAATAGAATATATGAAAAATTTAGGAGTAACTATTACAAAATCTGATTTGGATGAATTTGTAGGAACTAATTCATATTACATGTTTAATAAATTGAAAAATAAATATAATTTAAATAAAACGGTTGATGAAATAGTAGATGAAGTAAGAGCCATATATTTAGATCATATACAGTCAAAAGAAAATGTAAATGCTATAAAAGGAGTTATAAATTTAATAAGAGAACTTAAAAATAGGGGAATAAGAATGGTAGTAGCTTCATCTTCTCCTGTATCTTGGATAGAAAAAACAATAGATACACTTGAAATAAGAGATTGTTTTGAGGAACTTATAAGTGGAGACTTTGTAAAAGAATCAAAACCACAACCAGATATATTTTTATATGCACTAGACAAATTAAATATAAAAAACGATGAAGCTATAGTAATAGAGGATTCAGAAAATGGTGTAACTGCTTCAAAAAGAGCAGGTATTAAGGTTATAGGTTATATGGGAGATGAAAGTTCAAATCAAGATTTATCCCATGCAGATATAGTTATAAAGAATTTTGATGAAATTAATTTAGATGAGTTACTAAAGTAAAAATGACATTCACAATTGTGAATGTCATTTTTTTATACATAAAATATTACTAAATATATGCTTGATAATATTACAGAAACTATCATTATAGGAAATCCTACTTTTAAGAATTTCATAAATGTCAGTTTATTATCTGACTTTTGCAAAAACCCTGCAACGATCACATTAGCAGATGCACCAACTAAACTACCATTTCCACCAAGACAAGCTCCAAGTGCAAGTGCCCACCATAAGGGTCCAATAGTTATGGTACTCATAGCTCCTATGCTTTTTATAAGAGGAATCATTGTTGCTACAAAAGGAATATTATCAATAAAAGCTGATGCTATAGCTGAAACCCATAGTACCATAAGGGTTGTCAATAATAAATTTCCTTTAGTAAAGTTTAATACTTCTGAAGCTAAAAACTCTATAACTCCAACCTTTTCAAGTCCTCCAACTAAAACAAATAAACCTGCAAAAAAGAATATAGTAGACCATTCTACTTCAAGTAAAATATCTTCTGGATCTAATTTACTAATAATAAGTAAAAGTGATGCGCCTATTAACGCTACCGTTGCTGATTCTAATCCTAAATATTGATGTGTTATAAAGCCAATCATTGTTAGAGCAAGTACAAATAAGCTCTTTTTAAGTAAAGTGTAATCTCTAATAGATTTATTTTCATCAAACTTCATTAATTTTTCTTTTAATTCATTACTTACATTCATTGATTTACCATACATTATTTTTATTATAAAGAAAGTAACAATTAATATAATAACTACAATAGGTCCTAAATTCACAACAAAATCCATAAAGCCTAAATTTGTAGCAGAACCAATCATTATATTAGGTGGATCACCAATAAGAGTAGCTGTACCACCAATATTTGCTGCTAATATTTCAGGAATCAAAAATGGTAATGGATTCATTTCTAATGTATCTGTTATAACTAAGGTAACAGGTACTATTAGTAAAACTGTAGTTACATTATCAAGTAGTGCTGATGAGATAGCTGTTATAGCAGAAAGAATTAATATAATTCTAAAAGGCTCACCTTTAGCAGATTTAGCTGCTTTAATAGCTACATATTGAAAAACTCCTGTTTTTTTTACTATGGAAACAATAATCATCATTCCTATAAGTAAACCAATAGTGTTAAAATCTATTGCATCAAATGCATATTCTTGACTGATGATTTTAAGTCCTATAAGAAGTGTTGCACCAAATAGGGCAATGGATGTCCTATTAATTTTCTCTGAAATAATAAAAATATAAGTTATAATAAATATAGAAATTGCCATATAAACCCCAGTATCTAAAGTCATGTAAAACATCTCCTTAAAAATATTCAATTTTATTAATGATATTATATTGTATCTGGATCTTTTTTCTTATAAACTCTCTTTGATGTTTCTTTAGTCCTTTTTATAAGAGTTTGCATTTTGTGTAGTTCTTTTCTGATTTCTTCTACTGTTTCATTAGGAACATTGTAATATAGATATAAATCTTCAAAATTTCTTATAGTTTCATTTAAATCCTTGTTAAACTTGATAAATTCACTAAAGTGATGAGAATTTGCTGCATTTTCAAACTGTTCTATATCTATTTGTATAGTCTTTATAACCTCCTCTTCATTACTGAAAATTCCAGCAGGCTCGTGGTATGGTTTTATTCTTTGTAAAAAGTATTTATTTTTCTTGTTAATATTATAAACGTAGGCTACTTCTGTACCCTTTACATCAAAAGAAACATAACACAATAAAGAGTTCATAACAAGTACCTCAGCACCTAATTGTCTAAGTGCAATTGAATGTATATCAGCTTCTGCTATTAAATATTTTCTCAAAACAACCATCTCCTAATATTTATTTTCCATCTATATATTATAACATAGTTGAAAAGCCTTTAACACTAAAAGAATTGTGAATAAATAAATATTTAAGGGGTAATTAATTTATAGAGTTAAAAATACTAGGAGGTTAAAAAAGAGATGAAAAAAATAGCTTTATTAATTGAAGATATGCATGAAGATATTGAACTTCTTTGGCCTTTATATAGACTTAAAGAAGCAGGCTTTCAAGTTGATTTAATAGGAAGTGAAAAAAACACTGTTTATAAAGGCAAACATGGAGTTCCTACCAAGTCTGATTTAGCATCAAGTGAGATAGATGCAAATGATTATGAGGCAGTTGTTATTCCAGGAGGATATTCACCAGATAAGATGAGAGCATGTGAGGCTACAAAGAAATTTGTTAAAGATATGAATGATCAAGATAAAATAGTAGCAGCAGTTTGTCATGGTCCATGGATGATAGCTTCAACTTGTGATATAAAGGGTAAAGATATTACATCATATCCTACAATAAAAGATGATTTGATAAATGCAGGAGCTAATTATATAGATGAAGAAGTTGTAGTTTCTGGAAATATAATAACTTCTAGAAATCCAGATGATTTAATTGCATTTACGTCTAAAATAATAGAAAAAATGAAGTAATCAATAAAAACAATCCCGAAATTTCGGGATTGTTTTTATTGATACGTTGATAAAACGCTATACTACGTATATAATCTTTATTAATTAATATAATTGAATATGGAGGAATATTTGTGGAGATTTTAGAATGGATAAAGGATTTTTTTAACAGTTATTTTGCAGCATCTCTTATGCAAGTGGCTATAGCATTAGGAATATTTTTGATCTTTGTAATACTTAGCTCTATTATCACTAAAATAATATATAAAATGGCGAGCATCATTACTAGAAAAACAAAAAATAAAGTAGATGATTATATTTTAGATGAATTTAGAAGACCAATTAAAGTATTAGTTATTACCATTGGATTTTATATAGCTCTTATTTATTTACCTTTTCAAGAAAGTACAGAGATTATAATTACTAGATTATTTAGAATTTCTATTATAATAATAATCACATGGGGATTATATAATATAGCAGGGACTTATGAATGGATTTATGATAAATTAGGGGATAGATTAAACATAAAAAGTCAAAAAATATTAAAACCTTTTATAACAAGAATAATAAGGATAATTATAATATCACTTTCCTTTGCAATCATATTAGATCAATTTGGATATAATATATCTGCACTTATAGCAGGTCTTGGAATAGGTGGTATTGCTGTAGCAATGGCTGCAAAAGATTCACTAGCAAATATCTTTGGAGGTATGTCTATTTTAATGGATAAACCTTTTGATATAGGAGATTGGGTAGTGTTTTCAGGTGTAGAAGGATTAGTAGAGGATATTAATTTTAGAAGCACTAAAATAAGAACATTTGAAAAGGCAATGATAACTGTACCAAATGCAAAAGTATCTGAAGAAGCTATAACAAATTATTCTAGACGTGGGATAAGACGAGTTAGATTTTATTTAGGTTTAACTTATTCTACATCTTCTTATAAGATCGAAAAAGTAGTTGACAATATAAAATATATGCTAATTCAAAATCCTAAAGTTGATAGTGAAAACATCACAACTAGTTTTGAAATATTTAATAATAGTAGTTTGGATATACTTATACAATATTTTGCAAATGCCATAGAGTATGATGAATATTTAGATATAAAACAAGATATAAATCTTAAAATAATGGATATTTTAGAAGAAGAAAAAGTAGAAATAGCATTCCCATCTACAAGCGTATACTTTGAAGATAATTTAAACTTAAATGAATTTAGAAAAGAATCATAATTCTTCATAAT
>NZ_JBQCYD010000015.1:34126-55688 GCF_052088025.1 Senegalia sp. (in: firmicutes)
TTCTTCATAATCTTTCTCTATAATAGAAAGTAGAAGGACACAACAATAAAAAGGAGATGTAAATTATGAAGAAATTTTTAAGTGTACTATTAATATCAGTATTAGTATTTTCAATTGGAGCTATAGCTTTTGCAGATAGTTCTGGAAGTGAAGTTCCAGAGTGGTTTAAAGATAAAATGAACTGGAAAAGAAATAGAATTGATGAAAATGTGAAAAATGGAGATATCACTGAAAAACAAGCTACAGAATATAAAGAGCATTTAAGTGAAATGGAAGAATATCATAATGAAAATGGATTTGATAATGAAAAATTTAATGGTCAAGGAATGGGATTTAGAAGAAGCAATAAAGATGGTAATCGAAGAGGATTCGGTGGATATTGTCATAATTATTAAAAAAACTCACATAATGTGAGTTTTTTTAATTTGCTAATTTAAATTCATTATTTGTCATTTCAATGTTTTTCTTTATATCAGAACTAATATATACTTCTTTTTTATCTGTTATAAATACAGCATCTATACCATCTAAAGTTTCTACAAATTCTAATCCATCTATAAGACCTAATGCAAATATACCAGTAGATAAACCATCAGCATCAAAAGAACTATCTGCTATGATAGTTACACTTTCTAAATTATTATCTACAGGAAAACCTGTAAAAGGATTTAAAATATGATGATAAAGTTTTCCGTTTTCAGTAAAATTCCTTTCATAAACTCCAGATGAAACTACAGTTTTATTTTCCACACTAGCTATAGCAACATGCTTTCCACGTGGTTCAAAAGGGTTTTGAACTCCTATTTTCCAAGGAGATCCATCAGGTTTACTTCCAAGGGCTAATACATTTCCACCTAAATTTATGATAGCGTGATTAATGTCATTTTCCTTTAAAGTTTTTGCTAATTTATCTGCAGCATATCCTTTTGCTATACCACCTAAATCTAGTTTCATATTTTGCTTCTTTAATTTTACTTTCATCTCTTCTTCATTTAGTTCTATATTTTCATAATTTATAAGAGCTAAAGCATTTTTTATTTCTTCTTTATTTGGAACCTTAGCATTTTCGGTTCCGATTTGCCAAAGTTCTACAAAGGGACCAATACTTATATCAAAATGTCCCTTGGTAAGAGAAGAATATTCCTTACCTTTTTTTATTACATTAAATGTATCTTCTGAAACTTTTACAAAATCATTTCCAGAGTTTTCATTTATTTTATTTACTTCTGATGTTTTTATATTTAAACTCATCTTATTTTCTATATCTTCTATTTCTTTAAATAATGTTTTAAAGATATCTTTATCTACTTCATCATAAATAGAAATATCAACAACGGTACCAAGATATAAAGCGTTTTCACTTTGAGGCTCTATTTTTTGATTTGAAATTTCATCTTGATTACAAGAAACTAATAAAAATGATATTAAAATGAAAAATATAATAAATTTTTTAACTTTCATAATCATCCTCCATCCTTTAAATACTCAAGTAATTATATCATATTTAAATATCATTATGAATATAAATTTAATACCAACTAAACAAATCTAAAAACTTCAATATATTTCATTTAAAGCCTACAAAACAGAATAAAATTATGTTATAATGTGAATAATACTCTGTATTTTAAAAGTTTTTATTATCAATATTCTCATATATTTGCTATTATTTTAATTATAAAAGTTATATTTTTATCAAGACATAATACAGAGCAATATAAAATTAAGGAGGCTCATTATGGGCAAAAAAAGAATAGTTATTTTGGGCGCAGGTTATGGTGGCGTGCATTCAGCTAAATTACTTCATAAAAAATTTAAAAAAGATGATGAGATAGAAGTTACTTTAATTGATAAAAACTCATACCATACTCTTTTAACTGATTTACATGAAGTAGCAGGAAATAGAATTGAAAAACACGGTGTTCAGATAAACCTAGAAAAGATATTTGGTAAAAAGAAGGTCAATGTTGTCACTGATAAAATTGATGATATTGATTTTAAAACTCAAAAATTAATATCAAACACAAAAGAATATGAATATGATTATTTAATATTAGGTTCTGGTGCTGAACCAGCATTTTTTGGTGTAGATGGGGCAGAGGAACATAGTTTTACAATATGGTCTTATGATCAAGCAATGAAGATCAAGAAACATATATACGAAACATTTCAAAATGCAAGTACTGAAACAGATGAAGCTAAAAGACGTAAGATGCTTACATTTGTAGTTGCAGGAGCTGGTTTTACAGGTGTTGAAACAATAGGTGAAATTGCAGAATGGAAGAAAAAGTTATCTAGACAATTTAATATAAATGAGAAAGAAGTATCATTAAAATTAGTAGAAGGATTACCTAAGATACTACCTATATTAGAAGATAGTCTTATAGCTAAAGCAGAAAAAAGATTAAATAAATTAGGGGTAGAAGTATTTACTCAGTCTATGATAATAAAAGTAACTCCTGATAGTGTTGAGCTAAAAGATGGACAAGTATTTAATACTAATACATTAATTTGGACTGCTGGAGTACAAGGAAGTTCTTTTGCAGCAAATTTAGGCCTTACTTTGGGTAAAAGAGGACGTATTCAAACTAATGAATATATGCAATCTGTAGATTATAGAAATGTATATGTGATAGGTGATAACTCTTATTTTGAAGAAGAATCAAGACCTACACCTCAAATAGTTGAAGCAGCACTTCAAACAGCAGAAACAGCAGTAGAAAATATAGAATCAGATATAAAGGGTAATGATTTAAAAGGATTTAAATCTAATTTTCATGGATTTATGGTTTCTATTGGTTCCAGATATGCAGTAGCACGTTTAGGCAATATAAAATTATCTGGATTTTTTGCAATGTTTATGAAACATATGGTTAATGTTCATTATCTATTTGGAGTAGGTGGATTTAATGTAGTATGGTCCTATATAATGCACCAATTCTTTACTATAAAAGAAAATCGTTCAATTGTAGGGGGACATTTTTCATATAGAAGTCCTAATTTTTGGTTGGTTCCTTTAAGATTATTTGTTGGTTTTAAATGGGTAACTGAAGGTTTAAACAAATTACCAGATATATTAGAAGATCCTTCAAATATATTCTTAATACCACCTTCACCGCTTGCAGCTACAACGGGAGCTTCAACAGTTGCTGAAGAAGGAGCTCAAGCAGCAGAGTGGGGAGATGCACTACCTGTACCTGGATTTATAGAAGATATAATGGAATGGTTTATGAATATATTCTTCTATACTGATGATGGCGATTTTACAATACTTGCTAGCGTATTTCAAACTGGAATGGTAATAGCTGAAATAGTTGTAGGGGGATTATTGATACTTGGTTTATTTACAGCTATAGCTTCAATAGTTTCTGTTATAATGGGAATAATGATTTGGACTTCAGGTATGGCTCCTTATGAAATGCTTTGGTATTTAGTAGCTGGAATAGCTCTAATAGGTGGAGCAGGAAGAACATTTGGACTAGATTATTATGTAATGCCAATATTAAAAAAATGGTGGATGAAAACCCCATTTGCAAGAAGAAATTATTTCTATATAGATTAATATTTTATCCTTTCGTTTATTTCTTTATAAGCGAAAGGATTTTATTTGATAAAACAGATTAAAATTGATAAACTAGGAGAAGGTATTAGTTTAGAAAGAGGAAATTATATGAAAAAATTTGATAAAATAATTATAGTTTGTGTGCTTTTAATTTCACTATTTGGATTTTTATATCTTAGATATATAAAAGAAGATAATTTCAATGATAAAAAAGCTATAATTTCTATAGATGGAGAAATTTATAAAACTGTAGAATTAACAAAAGATACAGAAGAAACAATAGAATTGGATACAGAATTTGGTAAAAACACTATAAAATTATACAAGCAAGGAGCAGATATAATAGATGCAGATTGTCCTGATAAGGTATGTGTAGAAGATGGTTTCATAGATAAACCTGGTGAGATATTGGTATGTTTACCAAATAAAGTAGTAATAGAAATAATAGGTGAAAAAGAAGATGAATTAGATGATACTTCTTACTAGGAGGACTTTATGAATAAAACTAGAAAAATAGTAATTATATCATTATTAGTATCACAAGCATTAGTGCTTCATTTAGTAGAGAGAATCATTCCATTTAATTTTGGAGTTCCAGGTGCTAAACTAGGTCTTGCAAATATTATCACTCTTATATCATTATATTTATTTGGATTTAAAGAAACACTAACTGTAGTAATATTAAGAGTAATACTTTCAAGTTTATTAGGTGGTAATGTATCTGGGTTTTTATTTAGTGTTTCTGGTGGCATACTAAGCTTTTTAATAATGTATATATTAAAAGTAATAGGCAGAGAAAAGATAAGTGCTATAGGTATTAGTATAGTAGGAGCTATATTTCATAATATAGGACAAATACTGATGGCTGCAATTATAATAGAAAATTTGAATATATTTATATATTTACCTTTACTATTATTATCTTCAGTAGTTACAGGATTGTTTGTAGGTATTACTGTAAAATATATAATAAAATTTTTAAATGATACTAAATTATTTAATATTAGTTAAGGGTGATAAATTAATGAATACATTTTGGAATGAATATAAAGGAATGAAAGATGATTTAGAAGATATAAATAAAATAATGATAGAAAATGTTAAAACTAGTGAAAAATATATAGAAGAACCCTTAGTGGAACTGATAGATTCTGGGGGAAAGATGCTAAGACCAGCCTTTTTATTACTAGCATCTAAATTTGGTGAATACAATGAAAAGAAACACAAGAATCTAGCAGCCGTAATTGAAATGCTTCATATGGCTACACTTATACATGATGATATAATAGATGAATCCAAATTAAGAAGAGGAAATATCACCATACAATCCAAATATGGTAAGGATAGTGCAGTATATATGGGTGATTTTTTATTCTCTAAATGTTTTCTTATGTTAAGTGAAGAATATTCTATGGAAAATATTAGAATGATATCTCAAGCTATAGCAAAGATTTGCATTGGAGAAATAAGACAATATCATTTTAGATTTAGTAGAGATATATCTTTAAAAAGATATTTGAAAATAATTTCTGGGAAAACAGCAGCACTTTTTGCTATGAGTTTTATTGTAGGAGCGAAAGAAGCTGAATGTGATGATAAATTAGCTAAAAAACTTGGTAAAGTTGGATACAATATAGGTATGGCCTTTCAAATCTTAGATGATATATTAGATTATACTGCAAGTGAAAAGACAATGGGTAAAAGCATTAAAAATGATTTAAAACAAGGATTTTTTACGCTTCCTCTTATATATGCTTTATTAGAAGGAGATAAAAGATTGGAAGAATTAATCGAAAAAGAAGAAATAAATGATAAAGATGTTAGTGAAATAATAAGTATAGTAAAAAACTCTAATGCTATAAAAAGATCTCAAAAGTTAGCTATTAAATATACAGATAGAGCTTTTAAGCAAATAAAAGGATTACCAGATAAGGAAAGCAAAAAAGTAATATATGATATAACAGAAAAACTATTAAAAAGAAAATATTAAATTCATAATATCTTCAAAATGTTATAATATAATAAAATCCAGTATATACTGGATTTTATTATATTTAGGAGGAGGTTTTAATATGAAGGAAAATTTTTTAGTGGTAGATGATCAAAAAGAAATTGTAGATGTAATAAAGGCTTATTTAGAAAAAGAAAAATATAATGTCTATACTGCTTATGATGGTAAGAGTGCATTAGATATATTTCATAATTATAATATAGATTTTTTAGTATTAGATTTAATGTTACCTGATATACCGGGTGAAGAAATATTAAAAAGCATAAGAAAAGAATCACAAGTTCCTGCTATAATGCTTACAGCAAAATCTATGGAAGAAGATAAAATAAGAGGACTTGATATAGGAGCAGATGATTATATAGTAAAACCCTTTAGTCCTAAGGAACTTTTAGCTAGGATAAGAGCTATATTACGTAGAATTGAAAAGCATAATAAAGATCAAAATTCTGATATCATAAAAATAGATGATTTAATTATTAACTTAGAAAGTAGAGAAGTATTAAAATCAGAAAACATTATTGATTTAACTAAAACTGAATTTGATTTACTTAGGTTATTTGTAGAAAACAAGGGGAAAGTTTTTTCAAGAGAAGATTTAATATTAAAATTATTAGGATATGATTATGAAGGGTATGATAGAACAATTGATGCTCATGTTAAAAATTTAAGACATAAAATAGAAGATGGAAAAAATAAATATATAAAAACTGTTTATGGAGTTGGATACAAATTTGTCAGTTAATTTAGAATAGGTAGTGGTAATATGTTTAATCATCTAAGAGCTAGAATAACGATATTAATGATAATTGCAACACTTATATCAGTTATAACAATTAGTATAATTTCAAATATCACTCTTTCTAATAGTTTTTATGAATATTTAACAAGTCAAAAGCAAAATAGAGTAGATGAAATTGTAGATTTAATAAAAAACAATTACAATGAAGATGGATTAGATGAAAGGGAAATAGAAAACATGAAATACTCCCCTCTTGCCAAAGGATTTGATATATTAGTTAAAGATAATGAAGGTAATATAATATTAGCCATAGAAAGAAAAAATTCAAACATGCACGATCATATGATGAATATGATGGGAAATGATGAAAAAAATTATATAGTTAAGACTATAGATTTAGAGAAAAACAATCAAAAAATAGGAGAATTAGAAATAGGATATTCAGATTCTCTAGTTGTAGGAAATAGAGAATTAGAATTTACTAGAGATATAAATAAATCTATAATCTATTCGGCTATAATTTCAATATTTGTAGCAATATCAATGGGATTATATTTTTCAAAATTTATATCTAAACCTATAATTGAAGTAAAAAATACAACTAATGAATTGAGCCATGGAAATTTAGATATATCTGTTCAAACTAGAAGTAAAATAAAAGAATTAAATGAACTTACTGCTTCAATAAATTATTTAAAAGAATCTTTAAAAACTGAAAATAATCTTAGAAAAAGACTTACATCAGATATTTCTCATGAACTTAGAACACCTCTTACCATATTAAAAAGTCATATAGAAGCAGTTCAAGATGAAATTTGGGAAATGGATAAAGATAGAATAGAGATATTTAGAAAAGAAGTAGATAGGCTTATATTACTTGTTGAACAATTAAAATTCTTAAATAATATAAGAGAGAGAAATATATTAATTAATATTGAAAAAGTTAATCTTGAAAAAATTTCTAATGAAGTATTAAAAAATATTGAAATAGGATTTATAAGAAAAAACATAAGAATTAAAAAGAATATAAATGAAAATATTTTTATTTCAGCAGAAAATGACAAGATGAAACAAATAATCATAAATCTACTTTCAAATTCTATCAAATTCACACCTGAAGATGGACAAGTTTTCATCAATATATATAAGGAAAATGGATTTGGAATATTTAAGTTAAAAAATTCAGGTGAAGGAATAGATAAAAATGATTTACCACATGTGTTTGAAAGGTTATATAGAACTGATAAATCTAGAAATCGTGACAGAGGTGGAACTGGACTAGGACTTGCAATAGTCAAAGAAATTGTAGAGGCTTATGGGGGAAATATAGAAGTGGAAAGTGTTGAAAATGAATTTACAGAATTTATTATAAGTATTCCTTTATATAACTAAATGTTGCAGTATAATTAAATTTGTGATAATATTTATGAGGAATAAATAAAATAATTGGTGGAGAAGAGAATATGAAATTTGATATAAAAAAGTTTATTTTAATTAATATCGGTGTTTTAATAATGGCTCTTGGAGTGTATATATTTTTAATCCCAGCTAATCTTGCAGTGGGTGGAGTTACAGGATTTGCTATGGTAATTAATAAAGTATTTCCAATTTTGCCTATAGGAATTGTAATGACAGTAGCAAATGTATTGTTGTTTATTTTAGGATTTATATTTATAGGAAAAGAATTTGGTGGATATACAATATATTCTAGTTTTCTATTATCAGGAGTTATATATATATTAGAAATAATCATACCTATAAAAGATCCAATAATTGATGATTTATTAATTAATCTAGTATATGGAATTATTATACAAGGTATGGGGATGGGAATAATATTTTATCAGAACTCATCTACAGGTGGGACAGATGTAATAGCTAAAATAATAAATAAGTTTTTCCATTTAGATATAGGAAAGGCACTACTTTTAGCAGACTTCTTTATAACTGTATTTGCAGGATTTATATTTGGCCCTAAATTAGGATTATATGCTTTGTTAGGAGTTGTAGCAAATGCATATGTAATAGACAATGTAATAGCTGGCTTTAATACAAAAATGAATATAACCATAAATAGTAATAAAACTGAAGAAATAAATCAATATATAATTCATGAAATTGATAGAGGAACAACTCTATATTCAGCTGATGGAGGATATTCAAAAATAAATAAGACAATAATAAATACAGTTGTAAATAGAAAACAATATATACAAATTAAAAACCATGTTAAAGAAATAGATCCAGATGCTTTCATAACAGTCGGCTTCGTACATGAAGTATTAGGTGAAGGTTTTAATATTAATAGCTAAAAAAGCATAAAAATGTCTGTACAAAACTTTGTACAGACATTTTTTAATCTAGTGGTATATGACAATAACCATTAGGATTTTTCTTTAAATAATCTTGATGATAATCTTCTGTTTTATAGTATAATTTCAATGGTTCTACTTCTGTTACAATTGGCTTTTTATATTTTTCTTGCTCTGATTTAAATACGTCTAAAATAATATCTTTATCATCTTCATTTATATAATAAACTCCAGTCCTATATTGAGTACCTCTATCAGGTCCTTGTCTATTTTCTATGGTTGGATCAATTATAGAAAAAAACTTTTCTAAAAGTGATTTTAAAGTTAATTTATTTTCATCATAGTTAATTTTAACGGCTTCAGCATGTCCTGTCATCCCAGTACAAACCTGCTCATAACTAGGATTTTTACGTCTGCCATTTGCATAGCCAACCTCTGTATCAACTACTCCATTTATTCTACTAATATATTCTTCAACTCCCCAAAAACAACCACCAGCTAAAACTATTTCTTTCATAAAATCGCCTCCTATCTTTATAATACCCTTTTCAAATAATTATTATCTAAATAAAATAATTATTTGAAATTAATACAAAGTAAGTACATATTAATAGTAGGTATTGACATTAAAAAGATTATATTTTATAATAATAAGTGAAATAATAAACAAAAAATATATGTTGTAGGGGGAATTTTTAAGATGGCAAAAAAGAAATTTTTATCACTAGGTATTGCTTTATTAGTATCTGCTAGTTTATTAGCTGGTTGTGGAGATGACAACACAGATGGTGAGGAAACATCTACAGATGCAGGACAAGAACAAACAAAAGAAGAAGATAAAGAAGAAACTTCTTCAGAAGATGCAAGCTATGAAGATGGCATTTATTTCGCACAGGAAGATAACTTCTCAGAAGAAACTGGCTGGAAATATGTTGCTACACTTAAAGTAGAAGATGGAAAGATAACAGAAGCTGAGTGGAATGGTGCACATAAAGATGGTGGAACAGATAAGATAACTAGATCAGAATCTGGAGAATATGGAATGGTAGAAAATGGTGGAGCACAAGCACCATGGGCAGAGCAAGCTGAAAAAGCTGAAGCTTACTTAATAGAAAAACAAGATCCATCAGATATAGAGTATAGTAATGAAGAAGGAGCAACAGATGCAATTTCAGGAGTATCAATCAAAGTTAAATCTTTCTTTGAATTAGCTGAAAAAGCATTAAATGGAGATCCTGTAGGTGAAGGACAATATAAAGATGGAAATTATACTGCTGAAGAAGAAGATTTTGATGCAGATTCAGGTTGGAAGGCTACAGCAGATATCACAGTTATAAATGGATATATAGTAGCAGCTGATTGGGATGGTTTAAGCAAGGAAGAACCTAAAGATGAAGATGGAAACATCAAAACAAAAGATCAAGTATCAGCAGATGGTGAGTATGGCATGGTTGAAAATGGAGATGCACAAGCACCATGGGTTGAGCAAGCTGATAAAGCTGAAATGTATTTAATAGAAAAACAAGATCCAACAGCTATAGAATATAGTAATGATGAAGGAGCAACGGATGCAATTTCAGGAGTATCAATCAAAGTTAAATCTTTCTTTGAATTAGCAGAAAAAGCATTAGAAGGCGCTAAAAAATAATAATGAAATATTAAAAGCTCTTAGGTGAATAAATTCACCTAAGAGCTTTTATTTAATTTCTTTTAAAAAATATATCTTTAATATTATCAATAGGTCTTATATTATTTTTATTATGCCATTTAATCCATTCCAAAGTCACTATAGTAATAATCATCCAAAACAAACCTGAAAGTTGACCTGCGATAACATCTGAAGGGAAATGAGCACCAAGATAAACTCTACTCATACCTATAAGTATAAACAAAAGAGCTAAAATAATTGATAATAACCATTTTATTAATTTTGAAAATTTACTTTTAATTATAAGGTATATTAAGAATCCATAAAAGGTAATAGAACCCATAGCATGACCACTAGGAAAACTAAATCCTACAGCATCTATATTTGGTATTATAGATGGTCTTTCCCTCTTAAATATGTTTTTAAGAGCTTTAATCAAAACTCCTGAACCTGCTACTGTTATTATTAGAAATAAAGTATCCAATTTTTTCTTTTCCTTAAAGAATAATATTAAAGAAACAATTAAAGTTCCAGCAGTTAAAAACCAAACTGATCCTAATTCAGTTATAACTTTAAAAAATTGATCTAAAAAACTTGAAGAATATTCATTTAAAAAAGATATAATATTTGAATCAAAGTTTTGAACTTCCGTTTCAATAACTTCTTCTGCGATTTCAATAAAGCCTAAAAACATAAGGCCTGAAAGTATAAATCCAATTATTAATAGTATAATTGGAAATATTGAACTTTTAATTTCCTTGTTATTAGTATTCAATTTATTCTCCTTCCTTTAAAGTATTTATTTATATTTATCTACCCCTTAAGGAATATATTACACAATATTTACTTCTTGCCTTTAAAAAATATATATGATACATTTAGACTTGTAAATATTCGCAAATTGGAGGCGTAAAGTAATGAATGGATTATATTTACAAGGTGGAGGGGCAAAAGGAGCTTTTCAAGCAGGTGTTATTTATGGATTAAATGAAAAAGGTATAGATTTTAATATAATTTCTGGTACTTCAATAGGAGCAATAAATGGATATTATATATATACTGATAACATAGATAAATTAAAAGAAACCTGGTTACATATGGATGAAAATGAACTAGGAAAAACAATGCTAACAGATAAGGTTATAGAAAATGAAATTTTAATAAATAAGCTTGAAAATTTACAAGGTAAAAACAATAATATTAAAAAGTTTTATGTTAATTATATAAATGTTTTTAATAATATATTAAGAGAAATCACAAAAGATATAGTGAAATTAACTAAAACAGAAGCATTAAATACAATTAAATACAGCTCGCTTTTACCATATGTTGGATCTCAAGATATAAATATTAATGATGCCATTAAAAATTTTGATTCTAGTGTTATATTTGAAAAATTTAAAGAGGAATTATATCAAGGAAATTATAATGGATATAATCTAGATGGAGGTATATTAAATAATAATTTCTTAGAAAAATTCATAGAAAAAAAAGTGGATAAATTATATATAATTCAATTTAAAAAGAATTATGAACTACCAGAATATATATTAGAAAATTATGATGAAAAAGATTTGATAATAATAGAGCCAAGTGTAGCATTTGAACCAAATGACACATTAAAGTTTGAAAAAGAATTTTGCAAAGAAAGATTTAATGAAGGATATAATATAGGAAAGAATATAGAATAAATTCATAAAACTTCCACAAACTATATGTATATAAAAAAAGTGGAGGTGTAATAATGGATTTTATATGGAATTCATTAATATTATTAATAGCAGGTGTATTTTTCTTGAGAATCTCTGGAAGAAAGTCTATTTCACAGATGACTATAGCTCATACAGTTATAATGATTTCTATAGGTTCACTTATAGTTCAACCTATAGCAGAAAAAAGTGTAACAAAAACTGTGATTATTGCAGCTATATTTATAGTTTTTACTATAATTTTAGAATTATTACAAGTTAAAATAAATTTAATGGAAAAAATCATAACAGGTAAATCGCTTATAGTTATTGATGATGGAAATATAAATATTGAAAACTTGAAAAAATTGAGATTAACCGTAGATCAATTAGAAATGAGACTTAGACAACAAGGAATATCAGAGATTAACCACCTTAAATCAGCTACAGTTGAACCTAATGGTCAATTAGGATATGAACTTAAGAGAAAGTATAAACCTTTGACTATAGGAGATTTTGAAGATATAATATTATCTAAAAACAAAGATGAAAGCAATATAAGTAACAATATATTCTCTGAAATAAAGTATAAACACACCAATAATACAGTAAATAAAAAGTTGAAATAATATATAGGACTAATTTACTAAAAGTTTTTTACCCAAAGGGGTAGATATTTATTCATAAAATGATATAATGTAATAGAAATGAAATATAAGAGAAATGTTTTAAGGGGGAATTTTAGTGAATTTTAGGAAGTTATCTGCAGTACTATGTGCAGCTATGGTGTTGAATTTATCTTTTGTATATGCTGATGATATTGATAGCAAAAAAGAAGATTTAAATAAAACTCAAGAAGAAATTAATAAGGTTAAGGATAATATAGATGGTACAAAAAGCAAAAAAAATAATGTTGAAGGTGAGATAGCAGAATTAGAAGGAGAAATTAATACTACTAATTCAGATATATCTTCTATTGAAAATAATATATCACAGGTGAAATCAGATATAGAAAAAAGTAAAAAAGAAATTAAAGAATCTCAAGCAACAATAGATGAAAAAAATGAAACAGTAAATAAAAGATTAAGAGCAATGTATAAGAATGGCAATGATGTGAGTTATTTACATATTCTTTTATCAGCTGAATCATTAGGGGAATTTATTGAAACATTTGATACTATAAAAAAAGTAACAAATAATGACCATGATCTTTTAAAGGAAATGGAAAAAGAAAAAAAGATAATTGAAGCAAAAAAAGATAAATTAACCTCTCAAGAAAAACAATTAAAACTTCAAACAGTTAAATTAAAAGAAAAAAGAGAAGAACTTCAATTAGCATCTAGAAGCAAAAATGAATTAGTAAAAGAATTAGATCAAAGTATTCAAGTAAGTGAAGAACAATATAATGAATTGAAAAATGATTCAGAAGCAATAACAAATGAAATTAAAAATTTAGAAGAAGAAGCAAGAAGAAAATTAGAAGCTATGAAAAAGGCTGAAGAAGAAGCAAGAAGAAAAGCTGAAGCTGAAAGACAAGCTGCAGAAGAAGCTAAAAGAGAAGAACAATCAAGTAACCAAAGTAATAGCTCTGGAAGTTCTAGTTCACAAACGGCATCTAAACCTAAACCAGAAGTATCAAAACCAGCTCCATCATCTACAGGTTATGTTTGGCCAATTTCAGGACATAAAAGAGTAACATCACCATATGGCTATAGAATTCATCCAATAAGCGGATCACGTAGAATGCATACAGGTATAGATATTGGAGCACCAACTGGATCAATAGCAGTTTCAGTTAGGGATGGTATAGTTTTATCATCTGGATGGAGAGGTGGATATGGTAAGACTGTTATGATAGCTCATGACAATGGTACTACTTCATTATATGCACATAATTCAGCACTTTTAGTTAGCAGTGGACAATTTGTAAAACAAGGACAAGCAATAGCAAAAGTAGGAAGTACAGGAAATTCTACAGGACCTCATTCTCATTTTGAAATTAGAGTAAATGGAAATCATCAAAATCCGTTAAATTATGTAAGATAAATATATAAAATGGAAAGCATATGCTTTCCATTTTTTATTAAGAAAAATTCTAAATAAAAAAGTTGAATTATACAAATTGGGGTGTCTAATAATTGATAGAAAAGTTTAAAAATATGTTTAAAAAAGAAAAGAAATTAGAATATGATATTAATAGAAAGAGAAATTTTGATACTGTGAAATTAATATTTAACAGACTTAAGAAAGAAAATGATTTCGTAGATGAAAGTACATGGAATGATTTAAATATGGATAAAATATATTCAAATATTGATAGAACACTTACTACACCTGGTGAACAATATTTATATTATATTTTAAGGACACCATTAGATGATAATGAAGCGCTTAAAAAGAGAGGGAATATTATATCTATATTTGATAAAGATAAAAACTTCAGAAAATCTATTCATAAAAAATTAAACAATATAGATAGAACAGAAGATGATATTATTTATGTATTAGAAAATCGATTAGAATCTAATTTCATAATGAAAATAGTTTATAATTTATTTTCTTTATTATCTATTTTAAGTATTATATCGATATTTTTAATACCAAATATTAGGGATAATGCTATCGTAATACTTGCACTTATATCTGGTATTAATATGTTTTTGCATTATAGTGCAGTTAGAAAGATAGGAGATAAAATAGAAACTATTCAGTATACGGGAAATATGATAAAAGTAAGTAGAAATTTATTAAAGTTACTAGAAAATAAATTACCAAATTATAATGAAAAAATTGATAATTTATATAATGATATTAAAAAAATAGGAAAAAAATCAAAAGTTATTTCTTCTGTTGAAGGGTTAGATGTATTTGCAGATTATATAAATATATTATTTTTAGTAAAAGAAAGAAATTACTTCTCTATTGTAGAAGAAGTTAAAAAACACAATGAAAAAATAATAGAGCTTTATAACTTGATAGGTGAATTAGATTCATATATTGCAATATCTTTATATAGAGATAATTTAGATTATCATACAATACCTGAGTTCACTTCTGATAGAAGAAAAATTATAGCAAAAGATATAATTCATCCACTCCTTGAAAAACCTGTAGCAAATGATATTAATTTTGAAAGAGGAGGTATGGTATTAACAGGTTCAAATATGAGTGGGAAATCTACATTTTTAAGAACAATAGGTGTTAATTCTATACTTTCACAGACAATATATACTGTATTAGCAAAAGAATATAAATCATCATTTTACAAAGTGGTAAGCTCCATTAGTTTACAAGACAATATAGGTGAAGGAAAAAGCTATTATTTTGCTGAAGCTGAAGCAATACTAAAGATGATAAAATCAAGCAAAGAAACAATAACAACACTTGCTTTAATTGATGAAATATTTAAAGGAACGAATCCAATTGAAAGAATAAATGCTGCAGCTGAAATATTAAATTATATTGAAAAGCAAAATGCATTTACTATTGTTGCAACTCATGACTTGAATTTAATTCCATTAATACATAATTACATAAGATATTATTTCATGGAAAATATGACAGATGAAGGTATGATATTTGATTATAAACTTAGAAAAGGAATATCCCCTACAAGAAATGCTATAAAAATATTAGAATATATTGGATATCCAAAAGAACTATTAAAAAACATCGATAAAAGACTAGTTAGTATAAAGGAAAATGAATATTAATGTAGAAGTATATAATATAGAGCTAAAAAATTAAAATAAAGAGGTGATTATCTTGGATAAAAAAATATTAGGTATTATAATTATTTTAATAGGTGTATTATTACTTTTAACCTCAAATGGTATACTAGATTTAAACATAGGTTATATTATATCAAATTTTTGGCCGATGATACTTATAGGAGCTGGATTATTTAGCTTAATAACTAATAAAGCTTCAAAAGTAGGTGGAGCTATAGTACTTACTATAGGTGTATTGTTTCAATTAAGAAACTTGGATTACTTTGATATCTTTGAGTATTTGGAATTCTGGCCAGTTATTATTATAATAATTGGTATATCTTTAATATTTTCTAATAAAGATAAATGGAATAAGGATCAAAATGATAGTATTAAGCCTATTGCAATATTTTCTGGATTGAACTTAAGGAATACATCAAATAATTTTAAAGGTGGTTCTGCGACAGTATTATTTGGTGGAATAGAGTTAGATTTACAAGAAGCTAATATAGATCATGATAAAATAGCTACATTAGATGTATTTGTTGCTTTTGGGGGCTTAGATATGGTTGTACCTGAAGGATGGAATGTAGAAATTAAAGGTTTACCTCTCTTTGGTGGCTGGGATAATAAAACAAGAAATAAAGGAAATACAAATTTACCAAAATTAAAAATAAATGCAGTAGTGTTATTTGGTGGAGTGGATGTTAAGGACTTTAGAAAGAAAAATAGTTAAATAAAGGAAGTGAAGTTATGCAATTACAAGTAAAAAATATTTACAAAAAATTTACCAAAAAAGAAGTGCTTCATGGAATATCATTTGATGTTAAAAGTGGTAGGGCTTTAGGACTTCTTGGAAGAAATGGTGCAGGAAAAACTACTACAATAAGGATTATCATGAATTTATTTGATCCAAATGAAGGAGAGATACTTTTAGATGGTAAAAAGTTTAATCCAAAGAACCATGATATTGGTTATTTACCAGAAGAAAGAGGGCTTTATCCCAAACAAAAGGTTTTAGAACAATTAGTTTATTTAGGAGAACTTAGAGGACTTAGTAAAGCTAAATCAAAAGAAAACACTTTATATTGGCTAGAAAGATTAGGTGTAGATGAATATAAAAATAAAAATCTAGAGACCTTATCTAAAGGAAATCAACAAAAAGTACAGCTTGCAGAAACTTTTCTTACAAACCCAGATATAATAATACTTGATGAACCTTTTAGTGGGCTTGATCCTGTTAATTCACAAATATTAAAAGATATTATAAATGAACTTATATCTGAAGAAAAACTTTTGATATTTTCATCACATCAAATGGGATATGTAGAAGAATTTTGTAAAGAAATTGCACTTGTTGATAATGGGAATATTGTACTTACAGGTGATTTAGATGATATAAAGAAGGATTATGGTAAAAATAGACTAACTATAAGTTCAAGTAATTTAGAATTAAATGAATTAAAGTTAAAAATAGAAAGAGAATTTAATGATATAGTTAGAGTTTTAGAAAAAAGAAAAAAATATTTATTATTAGAACTTATTCACCATAGTTCTAAAAATGACTTTTTGAAAAAAATAATAGAGAATAATATAGACATAGAAGAATTTTCTGCATATAAACCAAAACTTGAAGACATATTTGTTGAGAAAGTAGGTGATAAGAAATGAAAAATTTCTTTACAGTATTTAAATTTGAATTATCTAGTCTTATAAAAAAGAAGACATTTATAATTTCTACTATTATAATACTTTTAATATTAACTATAGGTATCTCATTTCCTACAATAAAATCTGCATTTACTTCAGGTGATGGAGATGATGATGATAAAATGGATACAAAGATTGGCTATGTAGACGAAGGTTCAGTATTTAAAAACAATGAAGTATTAGAACAAAGTTTTTATGGAGGTCAAATCCAGAAGTTTGAAACTGAAGGTGAGCTTAAAGAAAAAGTAGACTCTGATGAAATCGATTCAGGTTATATTATAGATTCACCTACTGAATATACTCAAGTATTAAAAAACAATGAAATTATAGGAACACCAGATGCTATGATGTTTGAACAAGCACTCATTACAACATATAGAGTTCAAGGCTTTGGTGAAAAAAATATAGAATATAGTGAAGTTGAAGGATTAATAAATCCTCAGATAAAATCAGATACTATAATATTAGGTAAAGATAGTGCTAGTAATTATCTTTATACTTATATATTAGTTTTTGGTCTATATTTTATGATAATATTCTATGGTCAAATTATAGCTACATCGGTTGCAAGTGAAAAGAGCAATAGAACAATGGAAGTTTTAGTAACAAGTACTAATACTACCAACCTTATATTTGGTAAAGTGATAGCAGGAGCAACAGCTGGAGTAATTCAATTTGGATTAATAATAGCTACTGCAATAGGAGTATATAAATTAAATCAAGATGCATGGAATAATAATCTGGACTTCATATTTGATATACCAGGTAATGTATTATTGTTTTTTGCCCTGTTTGGGATATTAGGATATCTCTTATATGCATTTATATTTGGAGCACTTGGAGCACTCGTATCTCGTACAGAAGATGTAGGAACAAGTTCTACTCCAATTACAATACTATTTATAGGAGTATTTTTCATAGCTATTGTTGGTATGCAAAACACAGAAAGTATGCTTTTAAAAGTTGCATCATTTATACCATTTAGCTCATTTTTAGCTATGTTTGTAAGGGTAACTATGGGAAGTGTATCAAATATTTCAGTTGTAATATCCATAGCATTACTTGTAGTAACTACAGCTTTAGTAGGATATTTGGCATCAAAAATATATAGAACTGGTACACTTATGTATGGAAATAGAGTGAAATTAAAGGATTTATTTAAAATAATGAAAAGTCAATAACACTTAAACTATAATCCTCATATATTATTATTCTTCTTCTAAGAGGTCTTCTATAAAGCACAGCCACTAATAAAAACCATAGTAGTAAACTTGCTGCACTAAAGTTTATAAATTAGAATTTTTATATCATTGCTTTGTTTATAGTAATAATATTTTGAAAATCTACCTTGACAAACTTTAAGTAAAAGTGATATATTTTAAACATAAAAGTAAATATAATCTTCAGGGCAGGGTGAAATTCCCGACCGGCGGTAAAGTCCGCGACCCATATGAAAATATGGTTGACTTGGTGAAATTCCAAGACCGACAGTAAAGTCTGGATGAAAGAAGATACAAGATGAGAGGTATAAATATATTAATTAATATATTCATACCTTAACGTTGTTATCAAGCTCTGGAGGGTTACCTCCAGAGCTTATATTTTTGTCATTTTTAGTAAAAAATATTTCAATTGAAATTAGAGGTGGATGTATGAATATAAAATATATGAAAAGAGCCATGGAATTATCCAAAAAAGGTAAGGGCTATGCTAACCCCAATCCTTTAGTAGGAGCAGTTATAGTAAAGAATGACAAAATAATTGCTGAAGGATACCATGAATTTTATGGAGGAGCTCATGCTGAAATAAATGCTTTTAAAAATGCTTCCGAGGATGTTAAAGAAGCTACAATGTATGTAACATTAGAGCCTTGCTCACATTTTGGTAAAACACCACCATGTGCTAATAATATTATAGATAAAGGAATATCTAAAGTAATCATTGGAATGAAGGATCCAAACCCATTAGTTGCAGGTAAGGGAATAGAAATTTTAAAAAGTAATGGTATAGAAGTCCAAGTAGGAGTTTTAGAAGATGAAGTTAGGAAGCTAAATGAAGTTTTCATCAAATATATAACTAAAAAGAGACCATTTTGTATTTTAAAAACAGCTATGACATTGGATGGTAAAATAGCATCTAATATTGGTGATTCAAAGTGGATTACTAATGAAAAATCCAGGAATTATGTACATCACATAAGGCATCAAGTTTCTGCCATAATGGTAGGTATTGGTACTGTATTTGCTGATAATCCCAGTTTAACTACAAGACTTGGTAATGGTGGATTAGATCCAATTAGAGTTATTGTAGATACAAATGGAAGGATACCATTAGATGCTAAAGTGCTAAATATTAAATCAGATGCTAAAACTATTGTAGCTACAACAGATAAAATTGCTAATGAAAAAATTAAGGCCATAGAAGAAAAGGGTGGGAAAATAATAATTACACCTTTAAAGAATGGAAAAGTAGATTTAGATGATTTGATGGATCAACTAGGAAAAATGAAAGTAGATAGTGTTTTACTTGAAGGTGGATCTACATTAAATTATAGTGCATTAGAATATGGTGTTGTGGATAAAGTATTATCTTTTATATCACCTAAGATAATAGGAGGTAATGGCGCTAAAACTCCAGTTGGAGGAAAAGGTAGGACATATATAAAAGAAGCATTTACTCTTAAGGATATGGCTATATCAAGATTTCAAGAAGATATTATGATTGAAGGTTATCTAAGGAAGGAAGATGGATAAATGTTTACAGGATTAATAGAGGAAATAGGTATAGTAGATAGGATTGTAAAGGGAATGAAATCAGCACAGATTACTATAAAAGCTAAAAAGGTTACAAAAGAAGTAAAGCAAGGAGATAGTATTAGTACTAATGGAGTATGTCTTACAGTCATAGATTTTGGAAAAGGCAATTTTACAGTGGATGTGATGCCTGAAACAATGAGACGAAGTAATTTAAGCAATTTAAAATCAGGAAGTAAAGTTAATCTTGAAAGAGCAATGAAGCTTGGAGATAGATTTGGAGGACATATCGTATCTGGTCATATAGATGGGGTAGGAAAAATTAAAGCATTAGAGGAAGAAGATAATGCTACTTGGATTTCAATCGAGTCATTATCAGATATTATGAAGTACATTATCAATAAAGGTTCAATAGCAGTTGATGGAACTAGTCTAACGGTTGCTAATGTAAATGATAATATTTTTAAGGTCTCAATTATACCGTTAACTAAAGAAGAAACAACCTTATTGAGTAAAGAGATTGGAGACCATGTAAATTTAGAATGTGATATGGTTGGAAAATATATTGAAAGATTTATGAAGTTTGAGAATGTAGATAAAACAAAAAGTTCAATAGATTTAAACTTTTTAAAAGAAAATGGATTTGCATAAGGGAGGTTTATAAAATGTATAAATTTAATACAGTAAAAGAAGCAATTGAAGATATAAAAAATGGAAAGATGGTTGTAGTTGTAGATGATGAAGATAGGGAAAATGAAGGAGACTTACTTATGGCTGCTGAGAAGGTCACTACAGAAACAATAAATTTCATGGCTAAATATGGTAGAGGACTTATATGTACACCAATGATAAAGAAAAGATTAGATGAGTTAGATATATATCCTATGGTTTCTATAAATACAGATCCAAAAGAAACAGCATTTACAGTATCTGTAGACTCAGTAGAAACAACTACAGGGATTTCAGCAGGAGAGAGAGCCATGACTGTTCAAAAGCTAATAGACTCTAAGGTAACATCTAATGATTTTAATAGACCAGGACATATTTTCCCTCTAGTAGCAAAAGAAGGAGGTGTGTTAAAAAGAGCAGGACATACTGAAGCATCAGTAGATTTAGCAAAATTAGCTGGGTTATATCCAGCGGGGGTCATATGTGAAATTATGAATGACGATGGAACTATGGCAAGAGTCCCTCAACTTATGGAATATGTGAAAGAGCATAATTTAAAAATAATAACTATAGCAGATTTAATTGCATATAGAAGAGAAAACGAGTCTCTAATCGAAAGAGCATCAGAAGCTTCCATGCCTACAAGATATGGTGACTTTAAAATAGTAGGATATGTCAACAAAATAAATGGAGAGCATCATGTAGCTCTGATCAACATATGATAATGTCCTATTATAACATTTATGATTATGTCCTAATT
>NZ_JBQCYD010000016.1:0-50512 GCF_052088025.1 Senegalia sp. (in: firmicutes)
ATAAATAATTAATTAATTTAAAATTAATGCGTCAACTATATTGACATCTACCGTGATGCATTTAATTGCTCCTAGTATTATGTTTATATCGGTATTAATTTATTCTATGATAATAAAAAATATGAAAATCATACAATCAATTATAGATGCATCAGGTATAACCTTTTTATTTTTTGTTGTAATTAGTATTTTAAATAGTATTGGTTGGGAAAAGTTGAATAAAATAGAATGAAATATTAATCAAAGGGTATTTACATATGTTATTTAATATAGTAATGGTACCAATGGAAATAGCTTTGATATTAATGATTTTAAAGATTAAAAATAACACTAAAAAATTACAACAGAAGTAATTAAAAAGGATTGGGAAATTTTAAAAATCTTATAGGAGTATCTGTTATGAATATAGTTTTAAACTTTTTTAATTCATAGAATAAGGGGAATTATATGAAGAAAATTTACAGATATACTTACAAGAAAGCTCCCACTTTCAAGTGTGGAGATGAATTGTAAATATACTTTTGTATAGATAAATAGCTATTTTTTAGGGTATATAATACAAGTATTAACAAGTAATTGGAGGTGATTATATTGAAAAAGAAAAAGAATCCTACATATATTTTAGAACTTAAATTAGATACAGAAATTTATCATGAACATATATTAAATAAAAGGTTTGAAATAGGTAGAAAAATATATAACGCTGTATTAGGAGAAGGATTAAAAAGATATAATCATCTTAAAAGAATGAGAATATATAAAGCTTTATTAAATGAATTAATTAAAACAAATAAAAATATAAAAACTAGTAAAAATAAAAAATCAAATAAGGAATTAAATATAAGAAAAAAAGAAATAGCCAAAAATTTAAATGATTTAAGGAAAAATTATGGAGTAACTGAATATTCACTTCATGATTTCGTTAAACCAATACAGCATATTTTTAAAGGTAATATAGATAGCTTAACTGCTCAAAAGATAGCTACAAGAGCATGGTTAGCTTTAGAAAAATATATATTTAGTGATAGTAAAAGAGTATATTTCAAAAAATATGGTGAGTTAAATTCTCTTGAAGGAAAAAATAATAAATCTGGTATAAAATTTAGAGATAATCATCTAATATGGAATGGATTAAGCTTAGAAGTGAAGATAAGAAAAAATGATATGTATGCTAAAGAAGCTTTAAAGCAAAGAATAAAGTATTGTAGGATAGTTAGAAAAATTATAAAAGGTAAATATAAATATAATATTCAATTAGTATTAGCAGGATTCCCTCCAGTTAAAAGAAGTAAAGAGGGTGAGATTATTCAAAAATATGGAGAATCGAGAATAGGAATAGACCCTTCTTTAAGAAGTATTGCATATGCATCTGATATTGAAGTTAGACTTAAGGAGTTAGCTCCATCGTTAGATAATATAGATAGAGAAATTAAAATTATACAAAGAAAACTAGATAGATCTAGAAGAATTACTAATCCTAATAAATATAATGAAGATGGAACTATTAAAAGAGATAGTAAAGATAGATGGTATAAATCTAAGAACTATATGAAAAATTTATTTATTTTAAGAGAGTTAAACCGAAGGTTAAATGAAATAAGAAAGATAGAACATAATATATTAGCTAATTATCTATTAACTCTTGGAACTGATATATTTGTAGAAAAAACAGATTTTAAAGCTTTAGCTAAAAGAGCTAAAGAAACTAGTATTTCAGAAAAAACCGGCAGGTTTAAGAGAAAGAAAAGATTTGGTAAATCTATAGGTAGCAAAGCACCTAGTAAATTTTTCAGTATATTAGATAAAAAATTAAATTATATTGGAAAAGAAATAAAATATATTGATACATGGAAATTTAAAGCAAGTCAGTATAATCATTATACAGATGAATGTAGAAAAGTATCATTATCTGTTAGATGGAAGATTATAAATGATAAAAGAGTACAAAGGGATTTATATAGTGCATTTTTAATAATGAATAGTAAAGATAATTTAAAAGAAACAGATAGAGATAGATGTAATAAGAATTTTGAAAAATTTTTAAAACTTCATGCTAAAGAAATTAAAAGATTAAAAGAGACAAATAATATAAAATTATTTTCAAGCTTTGGAATAGATTTATAAAATAAAAAGTTTAATATATAGGTTGAGCTACCAGCCTTAAATTATCATTAATATTTGGGTATAAATATAGATAATAAAGTTTAAATGAAAATAAGTTAGTTCTATTAATCAGATATTATTTTTTAATAGAGAAGCTTTTAGTAATTTAGAACCTGCCACATTTATGTGTGCAGAGTAGTCAGATTATAGATCTAGTTATGTTAATAGTAAATATAATTAGTTTTGCTGCTTTTATTTATTTTATAGGAAATATCAGTAGAACAGAATTAATCATATATGCATTATTTTTAACTATGCAAATATTTATAAGTATGAGACTTAAAATACTTATGAAATATACCCCAAAATCTAAACCTTCTGGGAAAGAATATATGTATATTTTTCTATTATTCTTAGCAAAGATACAGTTTATTCTAGTGGTTTTTAATAATACAATGTCCCTTCATTGGTCAGTACTACATTTTGGTATCCTAAGCTTATTCATAGTAGATTATTCATATATTTCAAATGATAAATTAATATATAATTTAAATAAAGCTATTAATATAAAAGATTTAAAGAGTATTGAAAAATATGATAAACTCTTTTCTATAATATATATAAATGGATATCTAAAGAGTGAAAAGAAGATTAAGTTTAAACTGACTAAAGAAGAAATTGAATATTTAGAAGGAGAAATTAGTCAAAGAAATAATATATAATATAAAGTGAAAACAAGATATATATTTTACTGATGGGTTTAAAGAATGCTGCATTCTTTCTGCTTTAAGATATTTATATATTTATGATATCATAAATATATAAATAAGATTGGAGTGAAAAAATATGAAGATATTTAAAAATATAATAGTTTTATCAATTTTATTATTATTATCCATAAGTTTATTATCTTGCACAGAAAGTGATGATGAAAAAGAAAGTCTAACAGAAAAAGTGATTACTTTTGAAGAAAATCAAAATAAACTTGAAAATTTAGCTATAACATATGAGGAATATAAAGAAAACGTGGATGACGTAACTACTGATAACTTTTTAAAATCTAAAGATAAAGATGTATTAATTGTTATAGATGAAAAAGCATATACTAATTCTGATTTAAATGACCTATCTAAATCTCAAATAGAAAATCTAAAAAAAGAAGTAAAAGATATAGAAGGAAAAATGAAATTAACTATTATAGATAAAAGAATAGAAGTTTCAAAGGCATATGAAACTGAGGATGAAAATAAACAATATATTTTTTCTAAAACAACAGAAATTGATGAAAGTGATACAGAAATTATTATGACTAAAAGGTATACATTAATAAAAGAAGATGACAATTGGAAGATACAAAACATCCATTTTGATGTAATTTCTGTTCCAAGAAATACAGATCAAGATGAATTAGTATCAAATTTAAAATATCAAACTAAAAATAATGAAGAAATTAAATATGTGAAAGATATAGATTTAATGGAATTATAATAGAAGCGGAACTTTTAAAAGTTCCTCTTCTATTATAATTCACTAGCTTTTTCATACATTATTTCAACATCTTCCTGTTTTATAACCTTATTTACAGTAAAGGCTATTATTAAAATTCCAAATATATTTAATATGAATCTTGTCATAGTAAATTTAGGGCCCATAGATGCTAACTCAAATAGAAGCATCGGTAATTTAGTTGTAGACCAAGCACCAATGAATATTAATATGTTTGAAAACTTTACACCTTTTTTCATAAATACTGCAGCAACAGGAAATGCTCCATACAGAGGTCCGGCAGCAGCTGAACCCAAGAAGAAAGCTAAAAGAATTCCTCTAATACCAGAATCTTCTCCCATAAATTTTACCATTGTATCTTTAGGCACCCAAACATCTAACAAACCTAACAGTATGAATATAGGTGGTAAGACCATCATCATTTCTTTGAAACTAAATTTGATAGTATCAACAGCTTTTAAAGCTAGATTTTGATCATATAAAAATGTTAATCCTAAGAGAATTAAAACCACTATGAAAATCATATATTTTTTAAACAAATTCACCTTAGCCAACCACCTTTCCAATAATAATGGCTACAATAAATGAAAATAAAAAAGCCAAGGAATTTCTTAAAAATGTAGTCTTCTTACCAAAGAATGTAATCTCTACTGGTATAGTTAAAAGTCCTACCATCATAAGTGAAGATATAAAAGCTCCAATTTGCATATATCCAGCACCATTTTCTAAGAGTATAGCAGCAGTTGGAAATGCAATGAAACCTGGAATTAGTGTAATGGAGCCAACCACAGCAGCTAAGGTTACTCCAAGATAGCCAGATGAACTACCTATAATTCTACTAATTACTTGAGGGTTTAAAAAAGCTATTATAAGACCAACTGAAGTAATTATTCCAAGCATTTGAGGTAATATGTTTATAAATGATTTCCAAGATTTTAATAAAGCTATTTTTGTTTTTGTCTTATCTTTAGAATAAGAAATTATTAAAAGAATAATAGATAATATATAAAATATTTTATTTTGCATTTATGCCTCCTATCTATTATTATTTTAATGTTTCATACTTATTAATTATTAAAGTAATACGCTTTTTTCTATCGCTAAGAAAATCTATCCAACTATTTAATTCTTCTATTCCTTTTCTAGTTATTTCATAAATCCTCTTATTTGGACCTTGTTCACTTTCAGACCAAGAGGATGATACTAGTTTTCCTTCTTCCATAGCTCTAAGATTCCTATATATTATACTTATATTTACCTCATCTTCCATAAATCCAAAATCAGATAACTTTTCCATGAGACTATAACCATAAGATTTTTCTTCTTTTAAAAGGCATAAGAGACATGCTTCCAGAAATCTACCTTTTCTATTATGTTTAATCATACTCCAACTCCTTTCACTATATGCATACTAGCTATATGCAATATGAACATAGTACCATAATATATTTTTCAAGTCAATAGAAAGTATGGATTTAAATAAAAATAAAGCTGAACTAATTAAAGTTCAGCTTTACACATTACCTAGTACAACCCTATCCAAATATTTTTCTGCCATATCTTTTGCTCTATACATAAAATCTATACTTGTTGCTTTGTTATCCATTTTATACATTGGAAAGTATTTTGCTAGATGTAGGGGTATAGTTTTATCAATATCAGATAAAAACTTTGCCAATTCTTCTATTTCATCTAAATTATCATTTTCCCCTGTTACTAAAAGTGTAGTTATTTCTATATGGACTTTTTTTGCTGCTAATTTTATAGTTTCCAGTACAGGATTCAATCTGCCTCCACAAATATTACTATAATATTCATTGCTAAATCCTTTTAAATCTATATTCATGGCATCCACATATGGGAGTAATTTTTCAAGTGGTTCTTTGTTTATAAACCCATTTGTAACTACCACTATTGATTTATTACTATTTTTTTCCTTTAATAATTTAGCTGTTTCATACATATATTCATACCAAATACTAGGCTCATTGTAGGTAAATGCAAGACCTATATTGTTCCTTGTGTTCAATACTGAATCTACTAATTCTGCTTCTGATATAATTTGGCTATGAGCTTGGTCTGCTGTTATTTGTGCAATGGAATAATTCTGACAAAAATCACATGTTAGATTGCAACCAAAGGTCCCAACAGATAATATATTTGAACCTGATTTAAAAAATTTTAGTGGCTTCTTTTCTATTCTATCTACTGACATAGCTGCAATTTCTCTATAATTAGTAGTTAAAAGCTTACCATTTTCATTTATCCTTACCTTGCATCTACCTATATTTCCCTCTTCTATCACGCAATTATGTGGGCATAGATAACAATGAACTCTTCTTTCATCTAATTTTTCATAAAATAAGGCTTCCTTTTTGATAGTATCACCTACTCTTCTTCATATCTTGTAACTATAAATCTTTCTATTTCATAATTTTCATCTTTATTTATACCAGCCTTTCTAAGTGTAATATCAATTTGATACTCTACTGTATCTACTCCTTCTAAATCAGGTAAAAGCACTCCACTTTTTCCATTGGCTGTTATAATTATCCCATATTTTTTAGGATCTAAATTTTCTCTTCTAGTTCTTTCTGGCTTTGATAATACATCCACTGAAAATTCTATTTTTTCTAATTCATCTATTGTAACAGAAGGAAATCTAGGATCATAAATACCTGCTTCTATTGAATTTCTTATGATTTCCTGAACTATCGATTCTGTTACAGGGAAAATTGTACCAATACAACCTCTTAGTTCACCATTTTTATGAAGGGTTACAAAAACTCCTCTTCTGTTTTGCTGCATTTCTTCTGTAACATAATCAGGTAGTGAACTAATAACATGTCTATTTTCCACATATTTAGTTAGATTTTCTCTTGCTAATTTCACATAAGGATTATTATTTTTTATAGTCAAATTTCATCACTCCATATCCTACACCAAAGGTATTTTCGTAGCTTAACAGATTTCCTTCATAGTCTATGCTATCAAGAGCTCCTAAAAGCATACGAATTGATTTCATGCCACATTCTCCTGCATTTTCTATCATTTCTTCATCCATACAAAATATTTCTTCAGTTTTTCCTTTACTTAATAAATCTAATATTTCTTTATCAAATCTTTCTCCATCTGGATGATAATCATAGGGTCCACTATCTTTAAGTCTATGAGATAAATCACCGCTAGCTATAAATACTGCCTTATTTTCCATCTTTTCTACTGATTCTTTTATGATTTTTCCAAATTCATATAGCTTTTTATCTTCTATTGGAGCGTAAGTTATATGAACTATTTTATAAGCAGAATATAATTTGTTTATAAAATATAAGGGTACAATGGCTCCATGATCCAATCTAAAAGAAGTATCATATTCATTTAATATTGAATCTGTAGATTTTACTAGTGGAATATTTTTTCTAGCAGATAGTTCATAAATCTTATCTGTAAGTGATAAATCTATATCTATATTCATAGATACATCATCCACACCAAAATCAGATAAATCACCATGAATATTTTCACCATAAGAAATTGATAGAGCATCTCTAAACATAGTACCGTGGGGAGTTACTATTATAATGCTATCAGGTGAAATGCTTTTTATATCTTTTGCTATAGCTTGTAAACTTTCATAGGTTTTCTTTATATTTTGCTCCTCGCCACATCCCAGCTCTGGAATAACTATAGGAGGATGGGGTAATAAATAATAACCTTCAATACTCAATAGTTTTCACCTCCAAATAAATTTTAAAAATATTAAACTCTTATGGATATATTTACCCTAATTGTGTACAATTATTATATAGAGACAAAGAAAGGTGGACAAATTTTGAAAGCGATAGATATATATGAAAGAAGAAGAAAAAAGTTTGATGATTTATCAAAAAGAATAAATAAAACTATGAACATAATTAGCACTATCAGACTTATTACTGCTGTGCTTATTTTAGTATTAGGAATATTTTTAGCCAGAGATATAAGTGATTTTGTATTACTAGCTTTATTTACTATTTCAGTAGGATTATTTTTATATCTTGTGAAATTACATAATGGACTCAAAAAGCATTATAAATATATTTTATCTATAAGAGATATAAATATAAAAAATATAGAAAGATTAAATTGGAATTGGAATAAATTTAAAGAAGATGGAAGTAAATATGTAGATGAAAATCATAGATTTACTTATGATTTAGATATCTTTGGTAGGAATTCACTTTTTCAATATATAAATAGAACCTATACTCCTATTGGAAAAGAAAAATTAGCAAATATATTAAAAAATCCTATTAGTGATATAGAAGAGATAAAGGAAAGACAAGAAGCAATAAAGGAGCTATCATATAAGAGATGGTGGAGACAAAGATTTGCAGCTTCTGCTATAGAAGAGAAAAAAAGGGGTAAGAAAACTAAAGGTGATATAATATCTTGGGCAAAAATTAAAAAAGATATATATACTAAAAAAGAAACAAATATATTTTTTAAAGTAATTCCTATTATAAATATTATTTTGATTTTATTAGCATATGTATTTTTTCTTATACCAAAGATAGTAGCAATAATATTTATAGGCTTACAAGTTATATTTAAATATTTAAATTCTAAAAATATAAACAATGAATTTGAAGATATGTTTAAATATGGTGATGATATAAAGACCTATGTAAATATGATAGAGCGACTTGAAAGTGGAAAATTCAAGTCAAAACATATAATAGATTTAAAAAATAGCTTAAAGAATAAAAAGGGTAAAAATGCTATCACTGAACTTAAAAGATTAGAAAAGATAGTTGAAAGATCTTTAAATAGAAAGAACTTTGTCTTTATACCTATAAATATCCTTCTTCTTTGGGATTATCAGTGCCTTATATCCTTATATAAATGGAAGGAAGAATCAGGTGAAAAAATAGAAAGCTGGATAAATGTAGTGGGTGAGATAGAAGAGCTAAATTCTTTTGCAGGATTATGCTTTGATAACAATGATTGGACTTATCCTAGCATAGAAAAAGAAGAATCTATTTTTAAAGTAAAGGATATGGCCCATCCTCTTTTGAAAAAAGGAGTGGCTAATGGTATTGATGTAGAAGAGCCATCTCGTATAATACTTGTAACTGGCTCAAATATGGCAGGTAAGAGTACTTTTTTAAGAACTGTAGGAATTAATACTGTACTTGGTTACTGCGGAAGTAAGGTATGTGCTAAAAATTTAAATTTATCTATAATGAATTTACAAACGTGCATGCGAATAAGTGATGATTTAGATGCTGGAATATCTTCATTTTATGGTGAACTTAAAAGGATAAGTAACATAGTAGAAGAGTCAAAAAAAGATTTACAAGTGTTCTTTTTATTAGATGAAATATTTAAGGGTACAAATTCATATGACAGACATATTGGTGCTGAGATGCTTCTAAAGCAACTTTATGCTAACAATTCTATGGGGCTTGTATCTACTCATGATTTAGAACTTGGTGAAATGGAAAAAGAAACTATGGGTAATGTGCTAAATTATCACTTTAAAGAATATTATAAAGAAGGAAAAATTTATTTTGATTACAAATTAAGAAGAGGTGTTTCAACTACAAGAAATGCAATATATCTTATGAAAATGGCAGGAGTTGATATAAAATAATTTTAATTCCCTATTTACATACCGGAATACTATGATATAATATAAAAAAGAAAAGGAGGTAAGAATGATGAATGATATATTTTTAACTATAATTAATATATTAGTATTTATAGCTATAACAATTGGACTATTTATCATGCAAAAAAAATACGTATCATTTACTAAAAGGGTTCTTTTAGCCTTATTTGGTGGTATTGTTTTTGGAGCTATATTACAATTGATATACGGGCCCGACTCCGAAGTTGTAATACAGTCAAATACATGGATTTCAATAGTAGGTACAGCTTACGTTCGACTACTTAAAATGATAGTAATTCCACTTGTATTTGTAGCTATTACAGGAGCTATAATAAAACAAAGTGGAAAAGATTTAGGTAAGATGGCAGGCATTATAATTTTGGTACTTGTATTAACTACAGGAATTGCAGCACTTGTTGGTGTTGGTACTGCATCTATATTTGATTTATCTGCAGAAGGACTTGAGGTAGGAGAAAATGAATCACAGGCAGCAGATAATTTGGAAAATAGATTGGGTGAATTTACAGCAAAACCTATACCAGAGCAAATTGTTGAAATAATACCTACAAATCCTTTTTATGCAATGACAGGTCAGGGTAGTTCTGCTACATTATCAGTAGTATTATTTGCAGCATTTATATCAGTAGCTACACTTGGACTTAAAAGGAAGAAACCAGAATCAGCAGAGCATTTTGTGCAAATCATATCTACATTACAAGATGTTGTTATGAGAATGGTTACACTAATATTAAGACTTACTCCATATGGGGTGCTTGCTCTTATGACAGGGGTAGTTTCTACTAGTAATTTTAGTGAGATAGCAAGACTGTTTAAATTTGTTCTAGCTTCATATGTAGCACTGATAGTGATGTTTATAATTCATTTTATAATTTTAGCACTATTGGGATTAAATCCTATGACATATGTCAAAAAATCAGCTTCAGTTTTAACTTTTGCTTTTACTTCAAGAACTAGTGCAGGAGCTATTCCACTTAATGTTGAAACACAAACACAAAAGTTTGGGGTATCAGAAGGACATGCAAATCTTTCAGCATCTCTTGGTTCAAGCATAGGTCAAAATGGATGTGCAGGAATATATCCAGCTATGCTTGCTGTTATGATAGCTCCAACTGTAGGGATTGATCCATTAGCTCCAGTATTCCTTATAAAACTTGTAATAGTAATAGCACTAAGTTCATTTGGTATAGCAGGAGTAGGTGGAGGAGCTACATTTGCAGCTTTGATAGTATTATCTACAATGGGACTTCCAGTAGGACTTGTAGGACTTTTAATAGCAATTGAACCATTAATTGATATGGGAAGAACTGCAGTAAATGTAAGTGGTTCTATGGTAGCAGGTCTAGTATCTAGTAAAATGATGGATAATATTGATATGAAAAAATATAATGAAAAACAAGATAAAGAATATATAGAAGAATAAATAAAAAATGTGTATAAAACTTGTTACAAGTTTTATACACATTTTTTATTAAATTATCTTAGTTGTCCAATCTTCACAGTTCCAAACATCTGTTACAATATCAGCGTAAAATTCTGGTTCATGTGATATAAGTAGTATTGTTCCATCATATTCTTTTAATGCTCTTTTAAGTTCAGCTTTTGCTTCTTTATCTAAGTGATTGGTTGGCTCATCTAATATCAATATATTAGTTTCTCTATTTATTAATTTACAAAGTCTAACTTTTGCTTTTTCTCCACCACTTAATACTATTATCTTACTTTCAATATGTTTTGTAGTAAGTCCACATTTAGCAAGGGCAGAACGTATTTCATATTGGTTAAATCCCGGAAATTCACTCCACATCTCATCAATACATGTATTATAATTATCCTTTTTAATTTCCTGTTCAAAATATCCTATATGCTGATTTTGTCCTTTTTCTACTGTTCCTGATAGAGGTTTTATTTCACCTAATATGCTTTTTAAAAGTGTTGTTTTACCTATGCCATTTGCACCAGTTAAGGCTATTTTTTGTTTTCGCTCCATTCGAATATTTAAAGGCCTTGTAAGTGGCTCATCATAACCTATAATTAAGTCTTTAGTTTCAAATATTAATTTTGATGGAGTCCTTGCTTCTTTAAAGTTAAATTCTGGTTTAGGCTTTTCTTTGTCTAGTTCTATGATGTCCATATTGTCAAGTTTTTTTTGCCTACTCATAGCCATATTTCTGGTTGATACCCTTGCTTTATTTCTAGCCACAAAATCTTTAAGTCCTGCAATTTCTTGTTGTTGTTTTTTATATGCTGCTTCAACTTGTTTCTTTTTCATCTCATAAACTTTCATAAATTCATCATAATCTCCAACATACCTATCAAGTTTTTGATTTTCCATATGATATATTAGATTTATTACGCTATTTAAAAATGGTATATCATGAGAGATTAATATAAAGGCATTTTCATAATTTTGTAGATACATTTTAAGCCATTCTATATGCTCATAATCTAGATAATTTGTAGGTTCATCTAATAATAATATATCCGGCTTTTCAAGTAGTAATTTTGCAAGAAGTACCTTTGTTCTTTGGCCACCACTTAAATCATTTACTTCCTTTTCAAATCCTATTTGATCAAGACCAAGACCTCGCCCTACTTCTTCTACCTTTGCATCTATTGTATAAAAATCATTATTGGTAAGTATATCTTGAATTGTCCCCATATCATCCAAAAGTATTTCAAGCTCTTTTGGATCTGCATCAGCCATTTTATCGCATATATTATTCATTTCATTTTCTAAATCAAAAAGATAGGAAAATGCAGTTTTTAATGTATCTCTGATTGTCATTCCCTTTTTTAAAACTGTATGCTGGTCTAAATATCCTACCCTTACCCTTTTTGACCATTCTATATTACCTTCATCAGGCATTAATTTATTTGTAATTATATTCATAAATGTAGATTTACCTTCACCATTTGCTCCAATTAATCCTATATGTTCACCCTTTAATAATCTAAATGACACATCTTTAAATAGGGCCCTATCTCCAAAACCATGAGTTAGGTTTCTGACTGTTAATATACTCATTAAATCTTCCTTTCTTTGAATCTATTCATAATATATAATAAATAAATTTAAATGTAAACTTAAAAATTATTAGTAGCAATATTTCTTTTAATACATAAGATGTATTATTAGGAGGTGCTTGAAAATGTCAGCAGAAACAAAAGGATTCTTTGGATTTGATGATGATTTATTACTTATAATTTGTGTGGTTGTAGTTTTATTTCTTATTTTACCTAGCTTTGGTCACAAGTATTAATCTGAAAAAGGTGAGAATTGATTGATCAATTCTCACCTTTTTTATAATTTTTATATAGACCAATTACCATCTTTAAATATTTGAATTTTTTCTCCATCTTCCTTTTCAGCTATTATATTCATATCAGCTGAACCAACCATGAAATCTTCATGAATAAGTGATTCGTTTACACCTTTTTGTTTTAATTCATCTTCACTCATTTTTGATCCATCTTTTATTGTAGTGGGATAAGCTTTTCCAAATGCTAGATGACAAGATGCATTTTCATCAAACAATGTATTAAAGAAAATCATATTTGTGTTTGATATAGGTGAATCATGAGGAACTAAAGCTACTTCTCCTAAATGCATTGCACCTTCATCTGTTTCAAACATTTTTTTAAGAACATCCTCGCCTACTCCTGCTTTAAAATCTACTACTTTACCATCTTTAAATGTTAAAGTGAAATCATCTATTAAATTACCATTGTAATTAAAAGGTTTAGTATTTTTAACAGTACCATTTACACCATCTTTATGAGGCATTGTAAATACCTCTTCTGTTGGAAGATTTGCTACAAAATATGTTCCCTTATCATTTACTTCTCCTGCAGCTGTCCAAATATGTCCCTTTGGAAGTTCTATTTCTAAATCTGTAACAGAAGATTTATAATGTAACTTTTTAAATTGAGCATCATTTAAATATTTTGCTTTTTTTTCTAAATTATCTGTATGTTCTTTCCAAGCAGCTACAGGATCTTCCTTATCTACTCTAACCATCTTAAATATTTTCTCCCAAAGTGCCTCTATTGCTTCTTCTGTATTATCAGTATCAATAACCTTTTTAGCCCAAGCAGCTGAAGGAGCAGCAACTACACACCATGCTACCTTACTTGCCATAGTATATTTTCTGAATTCTTTAAATGCATTTAACATTGTTTTTGTATTTGTAGCCATTTTCTCTGAATCTACATCTTTAAATATGTCAGGATCTTCACCTGTAATAGAGAGAAATGCTGCATTATTCTTTGCAAGTTCTGCACGTCCATCTGCTTTCCACTGTGGGAATTCTTTGAAAGCTTTATCTGGTGCATTCATAAATCTGATTTTAGCTAATTCACTATCGCCCCAATTTACCATAACATCCTTAGCTCCTGCTTCAAAAGCGGATTTGGTTAATGCATGTACAAATTCTCTATTATCAATAGAAGAGTTAATAAATAATACTTGGTCTTTCTGGATATTAATACCGATATTAACTGCAATATCCGCATATTTCTTTAACATTTCATCAAAGCTTTTCATCTTATCATCCTTTCATATCTATCTATTTTTATTTTATACTAAATTTTCTAAAAAGTCATTTAAATATTCAAATATTATAATCTTTTAATAATTCTGATATTATAGTATAATTAAATTAGTAAATATTAGGAGGTTTCAAATGGAAAAATTAAAATTAGATGACTTTACAAACTATAAATTTTTATCACAAATAAAGCATGGAAATGAAAAGGATAAATTTGCACTTCTAGTACATGAGATTGATAAGAAAGAAAATAAATATCTATCTAATATTTGGGTTTATGATGAAAATAAATTAAAACAACTTACTAGATCAGATCAAGAAAATTACTTCATATGGTTAAATGATGAAGAATTATTATTTTCATCTGATAGAGATCAAAGTGATAAGAAAAATAAAAAAGATAAAGAAATCTTCACTCAATTTTATAAAATAAATATAAATGGTGGAGAAGCCAAGAAATATTTTAAAATAGATAAAAATGTAACAGATATAAAAAGAATAAATGATGATAAATTTGTATTTACAGCTATATATGATAAGCAAAAAGAAAATAAAGAAGAAAACAAAGATGAAAAAGAAGAAAAGACCTTTATTGAAATAGATGAAATACCATTTTGGTCAAATGGGAGTGGATATACTAATAAAAAAAGAAATAGATTATATATTTATGATTTAACTAAAGATAGTTATCAAAGTATTAGTGATGAACTTACAAATGTATCTGACTTTTCCTTAAATGATAATAAAGAAAAAATAGTTTTTACCTCAAATAAATATGAAAATAAAATGAAATTAACTGATTCACTATATGTTTACTATATAAAAAATAGTGAACTTAAAACTATAGATAGTGGAAATTTTTCATATAATTATGCAAGGTTTTTAAATGATGATAAGTTGATAGTAAATGCTACAGATATGAAAAATTATGGTATAAATGAAAATGGAAAGTTTTATATTTATGATTTAAATAATGAAGATATACAATGTATAACACCTGACTTTGATAAGAGTGTTTGGAATTCAGTAGGCAGTGATGTACGCTATGGCGGAAATTCAAATGTAGGAGTAGAGAATAATCATCTTTACTTTATAACTACAGAAAATGACAGCTCTTATATAAATAAAATAGATGAAAATGGCAATATAGAAAAATTAGTTGAAAATACTGGTTCAGTAGATGGATTTAGCATTAAAGATAGACAAATATATTTTGTAGGACTTAGAGATTTAAAATTACAAGAAATATATGAATTAAAAGATAAAAAAGAAGAACAAATATCAAAGTTTAATACTTTCGTGCAAGAAGAAAAAAAACTATCTAAACCCCAAAAGTTAGTAATAGAAAATAATGATGTAAATATAGAAGGATTTTTGATAAAACCTGTTGATTTTGATGAAAATAAAAAATATCCAGCTATATTAGATATTCATGGAGGGCCTAAAACTGTATATGGAAATATATTTTATCATGAAATGCAGTACTGGGCAAATGAAGGATATGTAGTGTTCTTTTGTAATCCTCGAGGTAGTGATGGCAAGGGAAATGAATTTGCAGATATTAGAGGCAAATATGGCACTATAGATTATGAAGATATCATGAAATTTACAGATCAAATATTAGATAAATATTCATTTATAGATAGTGAAAAAGTTGGGGTTACTGGTGGCTCCTATGGAGGATTTATGACTAATTGGATAATAGGTCATACAAATAGATTTAGGGCTGCTGCAAGTCAAAGAAGTATATCTAATTGGACTAGCATGTATTCTACTACAGATATAGGATATTATTTTACCAAAGATCAAATAGGTGAGACTCCTTGGAGTGATAATGATAAATTATGGGAACATTCTCCACTTAAATATGCTGATAAGGTAAATACACCTACACTTTTTATACATGGAGAAAAGGACTATAGATGCTGGGTAGTTGAGGGAATTGAAATGTTTACTGCACTTAAATTTCACAATGTAGAAAGTAAGCTATGTATTTTTAAAGATGAAAATCATGAACTAAGTAGAAGTGGAAAGCCAAAATCTAGAATAGATAGACTGAGACAAATGACTGATTGGTTTGATAAATATTTAAAATAATTGAAAATGATTATCAATTAGAGTTTAAAATGAATTTAGCCGGGTATTACTAAAATAGCATAAGTAAAATAATTTTAAAATTAACAATCAAGGGAGTGTATTCAATGAAAATAGTAGTTATAGGATGTACACATGCAGGGACTGCTGCTACGGTAAATGCAGCTAAAATGTATCCAGATGCAGAGATTACAGTTTATGAAAGAAATGATAATATATCTTTTCTTTCATGTGGAATAGCTTTATATGTAGGTGGATTTATAGAAGATCCAGATGGATTATTTTATTCTTCTCCAAAGGAATTAGCCAAACTAGGTGTCAAAACAAAGATGGAACATGATGTTCTAGATATAGATACTAATAATAAAAAAATAAAAGTTAAAGATATGAATTCTAATGAAGAATTTGAAGAAAATTATGATAAATTAATAGTTACAACTGGTTCATGGCCAATAGTACCACCATTTGAAGGGATAGATTTGGATAATATATTATTATCTAAAAACTATAATCATTCAAACACTATTATAGATAGGGCAAAGGATGCAAAAAATATAGCGGTAATAGGTGCAGGATATATCGGTGTAGAGCTTGCAGAAGCATTTAATTTAAATGATAAAAATGTAACTCTTATAGATATGGCAGATAGGATACTTAGTAAATATCTAGATAAAGAGTATACAGATATAGCAGAAGATACATTTAAGGAAAAAGGAGTAAAATTAGCTTTAGGTGAAAAAGTTACCAAATTTGAAGGTGATGATGGTAAGGTTAAAAAGATTGTAACTGATAAGGGAGAATATGATGCAGATTTAGTTATACTTTGTATTGGATTTAAACCTAATACCTCTCTACTTAAGGACCAAGTAGAAATGCTCTCAAATGGTGCTATAATAGTAGATGAATATATGAGAACAAGCAAAGAAGATGTATTTGCAGCAGGAGATAACTCAGCAATCATATACAATCCAACAGGAGAGCATAGATATATACCATTAGCTACAAATGCAGTAAGGATGGGAACTATTGCAGCTAAGAATTTAGTAGAAGAAAAGGCTAAATATATGGGTACTCAAGGAACTTCAGGAATTAAAATATATAACCATAACATATCTTCCTCAGGACTTACTGAAGATGCAGCAAAAGAAACAGATTTAGATTTTGAAACTGTAACAGTAAAGGAAAATTACAGACCAGAATTTATGCCAACTCACGAAGAAGCATCACTTAAAGTAGTATATGAAAAGGGAAGTAGGAGAATATTAGGTGCACAAATTATATCAGATGCAGATCTTACACAATATATGAATACAATGTCAGTAGTAATTCAAAATAAAATGACTTTAGATGAACTAGCATATACTGATTTCTTCTTCCAACCACATTATAACAAACCATGGAATTTACTCAATTTACCAGGATTAAATTTATAAAACAAAAAAACCGCCTTAATTAAGGCGGTTTTTTCTATAACCTACACATTTAAATTCCTTTAGCAAGTAATGATGCTCCTATAGATCCTGCATATCTTGCTAGGGGATTTGTTTTAACTTCTGTATTTAGTTTTTCAGACAATAATTGTACAAAAGGCTCAACCTCACAAAGCCCACCTGTTAAATATATTAAATCACTCTTTCCATGTTTGTGTAGCATTGAATTTACTCTTCCAGTTATAGAGTTTATTATACCTCTAGATATATCTTCTCTACTTGTACCTTTTCCAATTAAGCTTATAACTTCAGATTCAGCAAAAACTGTGCACATACTGTTTATACTAATATCTTCCCCTAATAAAGCCATTTCATTAAGCTTTAAAATAGATACTCCTAGGGTATTAGACATTAATTCTAAAAATTTACCTGTACCTGCAGCACATTTATCATTCATTGTAAAATCCAATACTCTACCATTTTCAAGACTAATAATCTTAGTATCTTGACCTCCAATATCTATTATGGTGCAAGTTTCACCTAGTAGATACTCAGTACCCATTCCATGACATGTGATTTCTGTAATAGTTTTATCAGCATAAGGGACTGAAACCCTACCATAACCTGTTGCTATTATCTTGGATTCTTTTACACTAATATGCATAGAAGATAATTTATCTTCTATTGCTTTAGCTGTTTCTATACTACTCCAACCAGTTGGCATGGTGAAATTAGTTAATATATTATTTTCATTAAATACTGTTACTTTAGCTGCGGTAGAACCTATATCTATACCAATATAATACATATAATCTTCCTTTTCTAAATATTAATTGAACTACTTTGTAATGTTTCTAAGAAGGCTTCTACTCTAGTTTTAATTTGACCCGTATCTGACTCTGAATAATCAGTTTCAATTTGCATAAATGGGAGATTTAATTCATCTTGTACAAATTTCTTCACAGTAAAAGATTCTATTGCATAGGTATGACAAGCTTGGTATGTCATATCAACTATTCCATCTACATCATATTCTTCTGATAATCTTTTTATTAAATCTAATCTTCCGTTATTATTTGTCATACATGAACACGGTGTAGAAAGATATTTTTCTGCAAGTGCTAGAAGCGGATCTTTGTTCATATCTTCATCTACTAAAACATCAAGCCCCTTGTAGCCAGTACAATTTTCAAGTGCTACAACTGCAGCTCCTGCATCTTCCAAGCTTCTTAGAACTTTATCTGCACCACCAACACCAGTTGGACATCCTGTTAGTAATATTCTAGGGGCATTTTCAGAATAAGCATAAATTCCTTCTTCCATTCTTTCTTCAACTTCAGATATTAATCTTTCTACTAAATCAATTCCTGCTTCCTTATCTACGTTGAAACCTTTTAACCACTGTGCAAGCATCATATCCATACCAGATAGTGGAGCTGGCTTATGAGCATTTAATTTATGTAATTTTCTCATGGCCTTTCTTTCCCTATTCATTAATTTAATAGCATCTCTTAATTTCTCATCTGTGATTTCTACGTCGAATTGTTTTTCAAGGTATTCCTTAAATTTTACCATTTCACTTTTCCAAAGTCCTAAAGAATCCTTATCATTAGCTGTCTGAGGTAAGTTCATTATATGCATTGGTTTTATTTCACCCATCAATTCATACATTTTTTTCTTACCATCACAAGTAGTCTCGGCTAACAATACATCTGAAAAATAAAAGTATGGGCATGTATCTGTAATTGCAAAACCATAACTTGATTTTATTAAAGGGCATAAATTTCTTGGCAATTCTTTTTCAGCTGCCTCTATAGGGGCCTGTGAAGTTCCACAAAGTGTTACTGAAATAGCATCTGCTGCTAGGGCTATCTCTGATGGGGAAAATACACAATACATTCCTACAACCTTTTTACCTTCTTCATGTGCCTCTTTTATTTTAACCGAATTAACTCCTCTTAAATCTTCAATTTCTTGCATAATTTCTGGCCTCAAATCAATCACTCCTCTTATAGTATTTCTAATAAATTCTACCACCATCTATTAGATTAATCTAATAGTAAATATCTATAATGAATTTATAGATATAGATATTTATAATAGGGATTGCCTTATATAATACTCTCCTAAGATTGTTTAAAGCTATATAAAAATAGGTATATATATTAAAGATAAAAAATAAAAATACCTATGGAGTGTGATATTGTGAATATTTTAGAAGAAATCAAAAAAGAACATGATGAATTTAGAAATTTACTAAAAGAATTAAATGATACTGATCCAAGGTATACTAAAGAAAGAAAGGCTTGAGGAGTTAAGGGGAGAATTTGAAGACGAAAAAGAAAAACAAAAGAAAAAGATGTAATTAATAAAATTACGAGGGGGTAATTTTGTGTTTTTTAAAAGAATATTTACGGAAAGCATTGCTCATTTTTCATATATGATAGGTGATGGAGATAAAATGATAGTAATTGATCCTCAATCTGATATAAAACAGTATTTAGATATATCAAAAGAAGAAGGATTAGAGATAAGTAAAATCTTTGAAACTCATAGAAATGAAGATTTTGCTGTGGGTTCAAATGCATTATCTAAAAAAACTGGTGCAGATGTTTATATTTCAGACCATGATGATTTAGAATATGAATATGGTAAGAAGATAAAAGATGGATTTGAGTATGACTTTGGAAATTTAAAATTAAAGGCTATCCATACTCCAGGTCATACCGATGGACATATGAGCTATTTATTATATGAAAATAGTAAACCATATATATTATTTTCAGGTGATAGTCTTTTTTATGGTGATATTGGAAGACTTGATTTATATGGTGAGGATGAACTTAAAAGAACAGGTTCAAATATGTATGATAGCTTATTTAATAAAATATTACCTATAGGAGATGAAGTTATACTTGCTCCAGCACATGGTCCAGGATCTGCTTGTGGTGGTAATATTGCAGAAAGGCCTTGGTCTAGCATAGGCTATGAAAAGAAAAATAATGCTAAATTACAATATGATAGTAAAGAGGATTTTATAAAAAATGTAGCAAATATGATGCATAAACCACTATATTTTGATACGGTAGAAAAGTTGAATTTAAAAGGCATAGATAGGATAGATGATAATATAGAAATGAAGATAATTAAAGTGGACGAGCTAAACAAATATAAATTAGTTGATATAAGAGATAAAGATGCATTTAGTAATTCTCATATTCCATCTTCACTTTTTATATCAGCTGAAGGTTTAGGTTCATTTTTAGGATTATTTATAGAGACTGATACTGATATTTGTTTTATAACAGACAATATGAAATCTAGTTATTTAGATAAATTATATTTAGATATGAGAAGACTTGGATATATGCATAAATTAGGATTCTTAGCTGGTGGAATAGATACTTACTATGAAGCTGGAAAGAAAATCGAAAAATTAGGTATGATTTATGCAGGCGATTTAAGAGATAAAAAAGATGATGATAACTACCTAATAATAGATGTAAGAAAAGAAGATGAAGTTAAGAAAGATTCTGGTATAGACGGAAGTAAAAACATTCCTCTTCAAGAATTTGAAAGTAGAATGAATGAGATTCCAAAGGATAAAAATTTAATATTTGTGTGTCCATCATCTATGAGATCTACTATTGCAGCTAGCTTGATAAAAAAGGAAATTAATAATGCAAGTGTTTTAGTAGGAGGACTTCTTGCTTGGGAAAAATTAGATTAAATTAATTGCCGCTTCATGTTGAAGCGGTTTTTTGTTGCTATAAATGTTTATAATGGATATAATAACTATATTATAAAACAAAGGATGAATAAAATGGAATTTTTACCGATATCAAAAGAAGACATGTTAGATAAAGGATGGAATGAATTAGATTTTATAATTGTATCAGGAGATGCATATGTAGATCACCCATCATTTGGAACTGCTATAATTGGAAGAATATTAGAAAGATATGGATATAAAGTTGGAATCATAGCTCAACCTGATTGGAAGAGTCAAAAGGATTTTAAAAAACTTGGAAAACCTCGCTTAGCTTTTCTTGTAACAAGTGGAAATATTGATTCTATGGTAAATCACTATACTGTAGCTAAGAAAAAAAGACGTGATGATTTGTATTCACCAGGAGGAAAAAGTGGCTTTAGACCTGATAGGGCAACTATTGTATATAGTAACAAGATAAAAGAAGTATATAAAGATGTACCTATTATACTTGGTGGAATAGAGGCAAGTCTTAGAAGGTTTGCACATTTCGATTATTGGGATAATTCTGTTAGAAGAAGTATATTACTTGATTCAAGGGCAGATTTGATTGTATATGGAATGGGAGAGAAACAAATCATAGAAGTGGCAGAAGCACTTGATGCAAATATACCTGTAGAAGAAATAACTTATATAAGAGGAACTGTATATAAAACAAGGGATAAGTGCCGAGTATATGAGCCTATTATATTGCCAAAATATGAAGATATAATAAATAATAAAAAAATATATGCAGATAGCTTTATGATTCAATATAAAAATATGGATTCTATAAATTCATCACCTCTTGTAGAACCATATGAAGATAATTATTTTGTTGTGTCAAATCCCCCACAAGATCCAATAGAAAATATAGAATTAGATGATGTATATAATTTACCATATGCGAGAAATTACCATCCTATATATGAAGAGGCTGGTGGAATACCTGCAATAAATGAGGTTAAATTTAGCATTATCAGTAATAGAGGTTGTTTTGGAAATTGTAATTTTTGTGCCTTAGCTTTTCATCAAGGTAGGGTAGTAAAATCAAGGAGTCATGCTTCTATATTAAATGAAGCAGGAAAAATAGTAGAAGATAAAGATTTTAAAGGATATATCCATGATGTAGGAGGCCCTACTGCTAATTTTAGAAAAACAGCTTGTAAAAAACAAGAAGAATATGGAGTATGCAAGGATAAACAATGTCTATTTCCAAATCCATGCTCTCAACTTGAAATAGATCACAAGGATTATTTATATCTTTTAAGAAAACTTAGAAATATGCCTAAGGTTAAAAAGGTATTTATTCGTTCAGGGATTAGATATGATTATCTTATTCATGATAAAGATGATAGGTTTTTTAAAGAATTATGTGAGCATCATATAAGTGGACAATTGAAGGTTGCACCAGAACATATTTCAGAAAATGTATTAGAAAAGATGGGTAAGCCCAAAAAGGAAGTCTATGAAAAATTTATAAATAAATTTGAAAATATAAATAAAAAAATAGGAAAAGATCAATTTGTAGTGCCTTATCTTATGAGTTCTCATCCTGGAGCTACCTTAAAAGATGCTATAGCGCTTGCAGAGTATTTAAAGAAAATAGGACATAGACCAGAACAGGTACAAGATTTTTACCCAACACCATCAACTCTTTCTACATGCATGTATTATACAGGGCTTGATCCAAGAAACATGCAAAAAGTATATGTAGCAAAATCTCCCCATGAAAAAGCTATGCAAAGAGCATTAATTCAATATAGTGATAGAAGAAATTATAAACTTGTAAAAGAAGCTCTTTTAAAAGAAAATAGATATGATTTAATAGGTAACTCAAAGGAATGTTTAATCAGGGCTTAAGACATATATTAATAAATTGTAAAATAAATAATAAAAAGTGTTGCTAAATAGAAACAACTAATATATAATATATATTAGTTGTTTAAGTTTTCAGAATATACTGAAAACTTGGTTAATATTTTATCAAAGTATATTTAATAAAAGGAGTTGGTGGGTTTGGAAAACAATGAAAGAGGACAATGGGGATCAAAACTAGGCTTTATATTAGCGGTTATTGGTTCAGCAGTAGGTTTGGGTAATATTTGGAGATATCCATATCTATTGTATACAAATGGAGGAGGAGCATTTTTAGTGCCATATTTTGTAGCGCTTTTTACTGCAGGTATTCCTTTGGTAATACTCGAATATGGTTTTGGGCATAAATTTAGAGGCTCTGCACCATTATCATTTGCTCGAGCTAGTAGAAAATTTGAATGGCTTGGTTGGTGGCCAAGTATTACATCTTTTGTGATACTTTCGTATTATACAGCAATACTAAGTTGGGCAATAAATTTCTTATTCTTTTCTTTTGCACAAAGTTGGGGAGCAGATACAAACAGCTTTTTCTTCAATGATTTTTTACAAGCTTCAACTGGACCATTTGATATAGATGGTATGAGATGGCCGATATTTTTAGGAATTACAGCAATTTGGTTTATAAATTGGTTTGTATCTTATAGGGGCGTTTCTGGAGGTATAGAAAGATTAAATAAAGTACTTATACCTACATTACTTGGGATTATGCTTATTATAGTTGTTAGAGGAGTTACACTTCCAGGCGCAAGTTTAGGATTAAACAGATTATTTACACCAGATTGGTCAAAGGTAAAGGACTTAAATGTATGGATAGATGCATATGGTCAAGTATTTTTCTCACTTTCCTTAGCTATGGGTATACTTATAACATATTCTTCTTATCTACCTAAAAAATCAGACATTAATAACAGTGCTTTTATAACAGCATTTTCAAATGCTGGATTTGAATTTCTATCAGCAATAGGAGTTTTTGGAATACTCGGATTCATGGCTACTAATCAAGGAATACCTATTGATGAAGTTGCTGAACAAGGTATTGGTCTTGCTTTTGTAGTGTTTCCTGAAGTCTTTAGTTTGATGGGACCACTTGGAACTGTATTTGGAGTATTGTTTTTCTTGGCATTAGTATTTGCAGGACTTACTTCAAGCATATCTTTATTAGAAGCATTTTCTAGTGCTGTAATAGATAAATCAGGCGCTAGTAGAAAGAAAGTTATAACAATAACTTCTATAGTTGGATATTTAATATGTGTGATCTATGCTACTGGAGCAGGATTATTTGTTCTTGATATAGTAGATGCATTTATAAATTCATTTAGTCTTGTAACTGTAGGATTAATTGAAGCTTTAATATTAGGTTGGGTAATTGGTGCAGATAAGATCAGAGAACATACTAATTCAGTATCTATTTATAGAATAGGTAAATGGTGGGAGATAATGATAAAATTTGTAACACCAGCAATACTGACAGTAATGCTTGTATCAAAATTAATAAATGAAATTAAAACTCCTTATGGAGGTGGTGGATATTTAACTACTGCTCTTTTAATATTAGGCTGGGGAGTTATAGGAGCAATAATTATAATTGCCTTTATAGCTATGAGTACTAAATGGCATAAAGGAGTATTAGAACAAAATATTGAACAAGATGAGGAGGCAATGTAATGACTGGATCTTCTATAGCATTTTTTTTATTTGGAGCAATTGTACTATGGGGTGGAATAGCAGTAACTGTGACTATTGCCATAAGAGATAAAAGTTAATATAAAAAAGTAAAAGGACATCATTTTAAAATGATGTCCTTTTACTATTACTTATCTAAATTTACTATTGTTCTTCCCTTATGTTTTCCAGCTAACATTTTATCTATTTGATTATTTAATCCATCAAGTCCAACTTCATTTATATCATCATGGAGTGTATCTGATTTCCAATCATTTGAGAGCAAGCTCCATATTATATTTCTAAGTTCCCTATCTACATTTACAGAGTCAATTCCAAAAAGACTAACTCCTCTTAATATAAATGGGTAAACAGAGGATTCAAACTTATCTCCTGCCACATTACCACAAGTAGTTACAGCTCCATCATATTTTACAGATTTTATTGCAGATGATACCATATTTCCACCTGTTGTATCAATTATTCCAGCCCATTTACCTTTAAGCATTGCTTTTCCTTTTTTATCTTCAAATTCATGTCTATCTATGATGTCTTTTGCACCCATATTCACAATCATATCTCTCTCTGCTTCTTTACCAGTAGCACCTATTACATCATACTCTAGTTTTGATAATATCTTTATAGCAGTACTTCCTACTCCACCTGTAGCTCCAGTTACTAATACTTCTCCATCTTCTGGTTTTACTTTTCCAAACTTCATAAGTTTATATACAGATAGGGCAGCAGTAAATCCACCAGTACCATAAATCATACTTTCCTTTAATGTTAAATTTTCTGGTAATTTTATAACCCATTCCTTAGGAACTCTGATGTATTCTTCATATCCCCCATCAGTATTCATTCCCAAATCATATCCTGTAACTAATACCTTATCTCCTTCTTTGATATCACTATCATTACTTTCACATACAATACCTGCAGCATCTATACCTGGTGTATGAGGGTAGTTTCTAGTTACACCACGATTACCTATAGATGACAATGCATCTTTATAGTTAAGTGAAGAATATTTTACATTTATAGTAATATCACCTTGAGGCAAATCACTTAATCTTTTTGTAATTATACTTCTTTTAAATTCATCTCCATCTTCTTCTATAAAAAATGCTTTAAATTCTAAATCCTTCATTACTTTAACATCTCCTTTTTTATATCTTACTATATAGATTACCCCAAATTATTGAGTTTAATAGTAGCAAATGTACATATATTAATGATATTATATAATTAAAAGGATTAGGAGTGATTTTTTGAAGAAATTTAATGAATATAAATATATTAGACCAGATATTAAAGATTTGGAAATAGAATTTACAAATTATTTAGAAAAATTTAATTCAGCATCTACAGCCGATTCACAAAATAAAATCATAAAAAGCATAAATGATTTGAGAAGAAATTTTAAAACCATGCAAAATTTAGTTTTGATAAGACATACTATAGATTTAAATGATTCTTATTATGAAAAGGAAAAGGAATTTATGGATGAGAATTCTCCTATTTATTCTGGACTTATATCTAAATACTATAAGGAAATTATAAATTCAAAATTTAAAGATGAATTAAAAGAAAAATGGGGAAAACAATTATTTAATATTGCAGAACTTAAAATTAAAACTTTTTCAGAAGATATAATAGAAGATTTGAAAAAAGAAAATAAATTAGTTAGTAAATATACTAAATTACGTGGTTCTTCAAAAATCATCTTTGAAGGAGAAGAAAAAAATCTTTCTGAAATGGGGCCGTTTTTGCAGTCAGAAGATAGACATATAAGAAAAAAAGCCCAAATTGCATATAATAATTTCTTTTTAGAAAATGAAGAAAAATTTGATGAGATTTATGATGAAATGGTAAAGATAAGACAAAAAATAGCAGAAAAATTAGGATATGAAAATTTTACATCTCTTGCTTATGATAGGCTTAAAAGAAGTGATTATGATAAAGATATGGTAGAAGGATATAGAAAACAAATAAAAGAAGACATAGTACCTATTGCAAGTTCCCTGAGGAAAAGACAAGCTAGGAGGCTAGGATTAAATTCACTTAAATATTATGATGAACCTTTGGAATTTTTGACTGGAAATGCACTACCAAAAGGTGATAAAGAATGGATGATAAAAAATGCAGAAAAAATGTATAGTGAATTATCAGATGAAACAAATGATTTTTTTGATTTTATGATAAAAAAAGAATTAATGGATTTAGAAACTAAAAAAAATAAAGCTGGTGGAGGTTATTGTACATTTATAGATGATTATAAATCACCATTTATATTTTCTAATTTCAATGGAACATCAGATGATGTAGACGTTTTAACTCATGAAGCAGGCCATGCATTTCAAATGTATATGAGTAGAGATTTTGAATTACCTGAATATGGCTTTCCAACACTAGATGCATGTGAAATTCATTCTATGAGTATGGAATTTATCACTTGGCCTTGGATGGAATTGTTTTTTAAGGAAGATACAGAAAAATATAAATTCTCTCATTTAAGTAATACAATTTTATTTTTACCTTATGGAGTTTTGGTAGATGAATTCCAACATTTTGTATATGAAAATGTGGGTGCAAGTAAGGAAGGAAGAAAATTAAAATGGAGGGAATTAGAAAAGAAATATCTCCCTGAACTCGATTATGATGATAATCAATTTTTAGAAAGAGGAGGATTTTGGTTTAGGCAAGGTCATATCTTTACAGATCCTTTCTATTATATTGACTATACTTTAGCTCAAATTTGCGCTCTTGAATATTGGTCTAATTTTAGAAAAAATAAAGATGCTGCTTGGGATAGTTACCTAAAATTATGTCAAATGGGAGGAAGTAAATCCTTCTTAGAATTAGTAAACTCAGCAGGATTAAATAATCCATTTGAAGATGGAACTGTAGCTAAAATTGCAACACCTATTAAGGAATGGCTAGCAAATGTAGATGATAAAGAGCTTTAAAAATATTATTTTAGGGTGAATTAAAATGCATAGACAAAATGATTTAAATAAAATATATAATACTCTAAGAAACATTACTAATGCTATATCTAGTGTAATTAATGTAGATGTTACAATAGTTGATGATAAATTAAATAGATTATCAGGAACAGGAAAATATCTAAAAAGTATAGGTGAAAAATTAAATGATGATTGTCTTTTTGCATATGCTCTAAAGCGTGCTGAAAGTTTTATAATAGAAAACCCAAGAAAGCATGAAGCATGCATAGAATGTACACATAAGGGTGAATGTAGCGAATGGGCTCAAGTATGTTGTCCAATAAAGATAAATGAAAAGGTTATTGGAATAATAGGGCTTATAGCCTTTAATGAAAAGCAAAAAAATATAATAGTAAATAACAAGGATAATTTACTTAAGTTTTTAAATCATATGGCTGATTTAATAGCCTCTAAATTAGAAGAAAACAGAAAAAAAGAACAAATAACTCTTATGGCAGAAGAATTAGAAATATTATTAAATTCTATGGATACGGGCGTTATATCTACTGATGAAAATGGGATTATAAAAAGATACAATTCTATAGCTAAAGAAATGTTTGAAGTAGAAAAATTAAATAATATAAATTCTATTATAAAAGATGTTTTTTCTAATAGCAAAATTACTACATCAAATAAAGAGTTTATATATAAATATAGAAATAAAAATTATAGGGCATTTTATAGCCTTAAACCTATTGTAATAGATGGTCAAACAACAGGATATATATTTACCTTTAATAAGATGAAAGAAATATTAAAAGTAGTAAATCAATTATCTAGTCCTATGCAAATAACAGTTTTTAGTGATATTATTGGTGAAAGCATGAAATTAAATGATGTAAAGAGATATGCTAAAAAGATATCTAAAGGTAATTCTACTGTACTTATAACAGGTGAAAGTGGTACGGGTAAGGAACTTTTTGCAAGGAGCATACATTTTGAGTCTGAAAGATCAAAAAGGCCCTTTGTTGCAATAAATTGTACTGCAATACCTGAAAACCTAATAGAAACTGAACTTTTTGGGTATGAAGAAGGAGCATTTACTGGAGCTAAGAAAAGTGGAAAGATAGGAAAGTTTGAACTTGCGCATAAGGGTACAATATTTTTAGATGAAATAGGAGATATGCCTATACACTTACAAAGCAAATTACTTAGAGTCTTACAAGAAAATGCAATTGAAAGAGTAGGAGGAAATAGCTTGATTCCTGTAGATGTAAGAATCATAGCAGCTACAAATAAGTTATTAGAAGAAAAGGTAGAAGATAAGGAATTTAGAGAAGATTTATACTATAGACTAAATGTAATACCACTAAATATTCCGCCCCTTCGAGATAGAGTAGAAGACATAAGTATATTGGTTGATAGTTTTTTAAAGAAATATAATGAAAAATTAAATAGAAATATAAATAAAGTAAACAAAAATGTTATAAACTTGTTTAGATCCTATGACTTTCCAGGAAATATAAGAGAATTGGAAAACATAATAGAATATGCTGTTAATATGAGTGCTACAGACTCTATAAATATAGAAGATTTACCCAAAAATATAAAGAAACAAAAGTATGAAAACACAAAAGAAGAATTTAAAGATATAGTTACAATAAAAGAATTAGAAAAAAAAGAAATAAAAAAAGCCTTAGATAAATTTGGCAGGGATAATAATGGCATAGAAAATGCTGCAAGGGCACTTGGAATTGGAAGAGCTACTATATATAGAAAAATAAAAGCATATAATCTTTAAACAGGTATCAATGTGAGATATTATCTCATATTGATACCTGTTTTTCATTTTAACTGTATCAAAATGATATATTTTTATAAGAAAGATCTAAAAATAGCCATTGGCACAATAGTTGCAATTATAATAGACAAATAGAAAGCAGGGTGATTAGATGGATCTTAAAAATGTTATAATTAATATATTAAAAGATGAAGTAGTTCCAGCAATGGGATGTACTGAACCAGTAGCACTTAGTTTTGCTTGTGGAAAGGCAAAGGAAAATTTTAATAGTAAGCAAATAGATGAAATAAAAATATTAGTAAGTCCAAATATATATAAGAATGGTTTAGGTGTAGGTATTCCAAATACAGATGAAGTAGGTCTTGATATTGCTGGAGCTCTGGGGATAGCTATAGGTAATGGCAATAAGGAACTTCAAATATTAGAAGATGTAACAAGAAAAAAGGTAGAAATTGCACATGATATTTTAAAAAATATTCCTTTTAATATAGATATAAAGGATACAAGCAAAAAAATATATTTAGAAATAAATATATTAGGAAAAGAAAATAAGGTTAAATTGATAATAGAAGATAAACATAGTAATGTAGTTTACATTGAAAAAAATGATGAAATAATACTAGAAAAACAATTATCGTGTGATTGCAAAGGTAATGATGAAATAGATTTTTTAATGAAGCAAAAAATAGAAGATATGATAAAGGAAATAGAAAAGATAGATAGCAAGAAAATAGAGTTTTTATTAGATGGGATAAAGATGAATGAGGAAATAGCAAATGAAGGATTAGCTAAAAAGCATGGAATAGGGGTAGGTTTTAGAACTAAAAGGCTCATAGAAGAAGGAATTCTTTCAGATGATATATTAAATAATTCTATGATGCTCACTGCAGCTGGAGCTGATGCTAGAATGAGCGGAGTAAGTATGCCTGTAATGAGTTCAAATGGGAGTGGAAACAATGGATTAACCGCTATACTTCCTATATTAGCTTATATTCAAAAGAATCCACAGTCTGATCAAAATTTAATAAAGGCTTTAGCAATAAGTCATATAATAAACTGTTATATAAAATCATATATAGGAAGACTCTCAGCCTTATGTGGATGCGCAGTAGCAGCAGGGACAGGAGCTAGTGCTGCTATAACATGGATTATGGATGGAAGTTACAATCAGATAAATGGTGCTATAAAAAATATGATAGCAAATATATCTGGTATGATATGTGATGGTGCTAAACCTAGTTGTGCCCTCAAGGTATCTACTTCAGCATCTGTTGCAATTCAATCAGCCTTACTTGCAATAAATGATGATATTACATTTGATAAAAATGGAATAATTGAAAATTCTACTGAACAAACTATAAAGAATTTAGGAATAATAAGTAAGGAAGGAATGGATAAAACAGATAGGAGTATTTTAGATATAATGAAAAATATGGATTAAAATATATAATAACCCTGATTTTTATCAGGGTTAACTTATTCTTTCTATAGATTCTATACATTTTGAAAAATAAACTGTATTTACACCAATACCTCTATCATTTTCAAAACTATGAAAGAGATTGTAGCCATAGTTTTGGAGAAGACTCATCTGTGGGAAATTAGATGACCAAGTTCTTCTTACAATAAATGGAAGTGATAGCTCAAAAGGTAATCCTTCTTCTATAAACCTATTAAATCTTGAAGCAATTTTTTGACCTCTATAATATGGATGAATACATGCTAATTTCACATAGTTACATGGGGTATATTGTGAAATTATATCATCATAATAATTATGAAAAAATATCGAAAAACCTACTAATTTTCCTTTATCTAATGCTAATATAAATTTTGCTTCATCAATAAATAGACTTTTAAAATATTTAAAGGGTCCATTAGGATTATTTTCTCTTTCAGTTAATGGAGGAAAAAAATCATTGTTACATAATAATAATAGATTCCAAATACTTTCTTTAAATGGTATTATATCATTTAAATTATCAATAAAAATTAAATCAATATTTTTCATTTTATCACCTCAAAATTTTATTTTTTGTTATTTTAAGATTATATAATATTCCGAGTGAAATAACAATATATTAAATAAAATATTTAATATATAAAGTATTATTAATTTTCTATGTTAAAACTTACATTCTTTTCTGGTGCTTCATACCAGGTGATTATAGCTTGTTTGCCTGCTTCAAGTCCTCTTTTATAATCTTCTTTTAATATATCTACATCAGTTGTAAATCTGGTAGTCTTAAAGTCTATAGAAGGATTAACTTCCAATATATTTACATCTTTTGGATGATTTCTAATGAAGTCTATTGAACTATTATATACATTAGCTCGATTTCCTATAGCTGATATAAGATTTGGATAATCTCTTAATACTATTTTAGATAAATAATAAGACTTGCTTAAATTCATCTTATAATCCTTAGGTCTTGACCTTATAACCATAATATTATTTGCTCCCCTATCATATGCTGATTTTACAGGAATAGGATCAGCTATGCCTCCATCTGCATATTTTACTCCATCTATCTCTATAGGAGATCTATAAACTACTGGGATTGCACTAGAAGCTTTAACTACTTTGGATATATTATTTATAGTAGGCTCAATATATTCTATTTTACCAGTCTTAATATTAGTTACACCTACAAGATATTTTCCCTTATAATTAATAATAGTTTCAATATCAAGCTCAAGTTCTTTTATAGAAATATCCCAAAGCCAATCTAAATCTAATAGATCTCCACCTTGTAAAAATCTTTTAATATTTATGAATTCTTCACGAGTAGAATATTTTGTATAGACATTCATATTTCTTTCATACATATTCGAAAGGTATCCAGACAAGGTAGTAGCACCAGCAGATACTCCTATACACATATCAAATGGATTGAAATTTTCCATTAAAAAGCTATCTAATACCCCTGCTGCAAATATACCTCTCATAGCTCCACCTTCAACTACAAGTGCATTTATATTTTTATTTTTCAATTAAATCACCTTTTCTTATTTTTAAAAAACTATCTATATATTAAATACCATTTTTATTTAAACACTAATCATATAATAATTTTTAAGCATAACTTAATATGCTATAATATTATTAATAAAATTAAGGAGTTGTTATTTTGAATATAAAAAGTTTTTTTAAATTAGTGGAAATACAAACAAAAGTTGCAAGTGTTATTCCATTTTCATTAGGGACTATTTATACTATTTATAGGTATAATAATTTTGAATTTATTAATTTTCTACTTATGCTTATATCTTTAATTTCTTTTGATATGTCAACCACTGCTATTAATAATTATATTGATTATAAAAAAGCTATAAAAAAAGAAGGATTTGGATACGAAGAACATAATGCTATAGTAAATTATAATATGAAAGAAAAAACTGTTATATTTACTATATTTGTATTGTTATTTATAGCTATAATAGCAGGGTTAAACCTATACCTTAATACCAATTACATAGTTTTAATAATAGGAATTATATCATTTTCTGTTGGAGTACTTTATTCTTTTGGTCCTATACCCATATCGAGAATGCCTCTTGGTGAAATTTTCTCTGGAGCTTTTATGGGATTTGTAATACCTTTTTTATCTATATATATTCATAGGTTTAATAAAGGGTTAATAGATATGAATATTAATTTACCTCAAATAAGTATTGAATTAAATATTGTTGAAATTATAGTTTTGTTTCTGATATCACTGCCTACTTTTATAGCTATATCAAACCTTATGCTATCAAATAACATCTGTGATATAGAAGATGATATAGAAAATAAAAGATATACCCTACCTATATATATAGGTAAAAGTAATTCATTGAAACTATATAAATATTTATATTATATTATTTATATAGATATAATACTTGCCATAATACTTAAAATATTACCTATAACTTCTATATTGGTATTATTTACATTTATACCTATAAAAAAGAATATAAATATCTTTTCAAAAAAGCAATCAAAAAAAGAAACATTTGCATTAGCAGTAAAGAATTTTATAATCATTAATATCACATATATATTAATCATATTGCTTGCTATATTATTTCAATAAATAATATAATGATCAGCTCCCTACCAAAATAGTGCTTGTTTTATAGAAAAGAAAATGGGTATAAAAATGTCAGCAATCTTCTTAACTTAAAGGAAGTGATATTTTGTTTAGAAATAAAGACTTCAAAAAAATAGGAATAGCAATAGGAATATATTCACTAATATTTTTAGTAATTAGTATAATTTTTGCATTGTTTTACTATAATACTGATGGAATTAGTTATCAGGGGAATTTACAAATAAAAATAAACTTTTTTGATGCCTGGTACTTTAGTATGATTTCACTTTTTACCATAGGTTATGGCGATATTTATCCTGTCCATGATTTGAGTAAGAATTTAGTTATTTTCCAAGGATATATAGGTATAGTTTTATCATCTGTATTCTCTTCATTTTTGGTTTATTATATCTTGAAAAGACCATCAAATGTAATTTTTACTGATAATGTACTTATATCTAGAAGAACAGATATATCGGGTGAAGAAAGCCATTTTTTATCTATTAGGATTGGAAATAAAGGAGCACATATTACAAATACACAAACAAATTTAGACTTTTACTATGAAGAAGATGATGAATTAAATCTCTTGTATAGTACAAAAAGAGAATATCCTGTGATCGAAGAAACGTGGACATTTAATATGAATATAAGTGATGAAAATAAGTATTTTTATAAAAGACTAAAAGAAATTTATCATGATGAAGATAGGGAACTTACAATAAAATTTTCTCTTACTGGTTTTGATTCTATAAATGGAAATCCAATATTTGCTGTTAAAACCTATAAACAAGAAAATATAAAATTTGGTAAAAAATTTGAAAAATTAAAAACTGAAGGTAAGAATAATCAGAAATTTGATTGGAGTAATTTTAATGAAATAGTTGATGTAGAGGAAGATAAAGAAGAAAATTTCTTTGCTCTTGATAAGGAAGATGCATAAAATTTTTTTATTTGCTATATAACATGAATATGATTATTGAGAATGTTCGTATTGTTGTTTATATATCCTATATTCATTTATATAATAATAAAGTTTCTATAAACTATTTTGAAATTTTATTAACGTTTATATACAAAACTAATTAAATGTATGTTATAATTGTATTTGTTATTAAATCTATTTTGGAGGTTATATTTTATGAGAACTGTAGGTACTACTGCTAGAGGAATAAGAACACCTATCGTAAAAGAAGGGGACGATATTATAAATATCGTAGTAGATTCTGTAATTCATGCAGCAGAAAGTGAAAATATAAAATTTAGAGATAAAGATGTGGTTGGAATAACTGAATCATTAGTTGCAAGAGCACAAGGAAATTATGCAGATATAGAGGCTATTGGCAAAGATGTATCAGATAAATTTCAAGGAGAAATCGGACTTATATTTCCTATATTAAGTAGGAATAGATTTTCTATTTTACTTAAAGGAATAGCAAAAAGTAATAGGAAGATTCATTTACTTTTAAACTACCCATCAGATGAAGTAGGAAATAGTTTAATGGATATAGAAAAGATGGATGATTTGGGTATAAATCCATTTACAGATACTTTCTCAGAAACAGAATATAGAGAAAAGTTTGGAGAAAAAGTAGTTCATCCTTTTACAGGAATAGATTATATAGACTTATATAAAGAAGCGGCAAATAATAATATTGAAATACATTTTTCAAATGATCCTAGAACAATATTAGAATTTACAAAAGATGTATTGATAGCAAATATTCATGATAGAAAAAGACTTAAAAAACTTCTTAAAAAAGAAGGAGCAAATACTATATATGCTTTAGATGATATATTGGCTGAATCTATTGACGGAAGTGGATATAATCCTGAATATGGTCTTTTAGGATCTAATTTATCAACAGAAACAAAAGTTAAACTTTTTCCAAGAGATAGTCAAAAATATGTAGATGAAATTCAAAATAAATTAATAGAAAAAACAGGTAAGAATATAGAAGTTATGGTTTATGGTGATGGAGCATTTAAAGATCCTGTAGGCAAAATTTGGGAGTTAGCTGATCCTGTAGTATCTCCTGGATATACAAAGGGGCTTGAAGGAACTCCAAATGAATTGAAGTTAAAATATATAGTAGATACAGAATTAGATAAAGTATCTAAAGATGAAATAATGGATGCCATGAAAGGTAAGATTACAGAAAAAGAAGCAGACTTAATAGCAAATAATAATTCATTAGGTACAACTCCAAGACAAATTACTGATTTGCTCGGGTCTTTATGTGACCTTATAAGTGGTAGTGGTGATAAGGGAACTCCAGTAGTACTTATACAAGGATATTTTGATAATTTAGCAAGTGAATAAAAGATATAAAAAAGGCGAATTTATTTTTAATTCGTCTTTTTTTGAGCTTATATGTCAAAAGGATATGGTATAATTAGTATAGAAAACAACTGGAGGCGTGAAAAATGAGCTCTTTATTTTATGATAGTATAAATAAAAATCCTGTAATTGCTGCTGTAAATAATTCTGAAAATCTAAAAAAAGCTATAGAATCACCTTCGAATATAATATTTTTACTTACAGGAAATATTTTTAATCTTAACTATATGGTAGAAGAAATAAAGAAGAATGATATGGAAGTATATATTCATATTGATTTAATAGAAGGATTTTCTAGAGATACTGTAGCGCTTGATTATATAAATAAAAATATAAAACCTGATGGCATAATTACTACAAAAAGCAATTTAATCAAATATGCTAAAAACATTGGGTTATTTGCTATACAAAGATTATTCTTGATAGACTCATTGTCATTAGATACAGGAATAAACTCTATAAAATCAATTAGGCCAAATGCAGTAGAGATACTACCAGGTGTTATGCCCAAGATAACAAAGATAATTCATGAAAAAACTAATATACCAATCATTACAGGAGGGCTTATATTAGACAAAAAGGATGTAATAGATAGTTTGAAAGCTGGAGCTGTAGGTATTTCAACAAGTAAAGAAGAAATCTGGTATATGTAGATAGGTATATTTTTAAACTTCCAGGCAATAGTTATTAAAAAGAAAGCATTGGAGGCGAAGATATGAGGATACCTAGTCACGTAGGAGTAATACCAGATGGAAATAGAAGGTGGGCCACAAATCAAGGATTTACAATGGAAAATACAAAAAGAACATCTATTCAAACGAGGGCCTTTCAAAAAGCATGTGTACAAGCAGCAGAGATGCTCTTAGAACAAAATGCTAATTTATTAGTTCTAGGAAATAGTAAATCTAATATGTTTCCAAAGGAATTACTAGAATATACTAAAAGAAGAACCATAAATGAAGATGATATTAAGGTAAATTTGTTGGTGAATTATGGGTGGCAATGGGATTTGAAAGAAAATGATATAAAATCAAAGGATATATCTAGAATGGATTTAATAATTAGGTGGGGTGGCAGAAGAAGACTAAGTGGATTCTTACCTAAGGTGGATAAAAAGTGTCTCAAAATTATATTTTGAGACACTTTTTTTCATACTAAACCTAATATTCTAGCACCTTGAGCCACTATAAATGTAACTATAATTCCTGTTAATGTAGGGATTATAAAGGATATAAATGTCCATTTCATACTTCCTGTTTCCTTTTTTATAGTCCAAAGAGTAGTGCCACATGGCCAATGATTTAATGAAAATAGCATAGTACAAACTGCAGTTAGCCAAGTCCAGCCATTATTTATAAATAAATCTCTCATTTGACTTAAGCTATCTAATTCAATCATAGCACCTTTTGATAAATAGCTCATTATTAGAATTGGAAGTACTATTTCATTAGCTGGAAATCCTAATATAAATGCCATCATAATATAACCATCCATACCAAGTAGTTTTGCAAAAGGATCTAAAAAAAGAGCAGAATGAGTCAGTATGCTAACATTTCCTATATTTATATTTGCCATAATCCAAATGACAATACCTGCTGGTGCTGCAATTGCTACTGCTCGACCTAATACAAATAATGTCCTATCAAATATAGAACGAACAATTACTTTTCCTACTTGGGGCTTTCTATATGGAGGAAGCTCTAAAGTAAATGATGAAGGTAATCCTTTTAAAATAGTATTAGACAATATTTTGGAAATAATTAAGGTGATAAAGACACCAAGTATTATCGATATAAGCACTGCAAGTGTTGCAAATAAAGAACTAAAACGATCAGATCCACTTGCTATAAAGATAGTAGCAAGTGCTATAAGCGTTGGGAATCTACCATTACAGGGAACGAAATTATTGGTTATGATTGCTATTAATTTTTCGCGAGGAGAATCTATTATTCTACAAGCTATAATTCCAGCAGCATTACATCCAAAACCCATGCACATTGTGAGCGCTTGTTTTCCATGAGCACATGCTTTTTTGAAATAGTAATCTAAATTAAAAGCAACTCTAGGTAAATATCCTAAATCCTCAAGCAAGGTAAATAATGGGAAGAATATGGCCATTGGAGGTAGCATAACAGATATAACCCAAGCAAGAGTTCTATACATTCCTAGAACTAAAATATCATGAAAAAATACTGGGACATTTAAATAATCAAAGAGTAAAGTTAATTTTGCTTCGATTAGAAATAGTCCTTTTGCAAGCATTTCAGATGGATAGTTAGCTCCTGCTATTGTAAGCCAAAATACTATTCCAAGTAGAGCTATCATTATAGGGATACCAAATAATTTAGATGTTAATATATCATCAATTTTATAGTCGAATTTATTATGATTTTCTTTAGGTTTTTTCACTATCTCTTTAGAAATATTTTCTGCTGTTTTTATAATTGAGGAAACAATATTATTATTGATATTTACTAAATTTTCTTTAGAAGTATTTATCTTTTCGTTTAAGATATCGTCTTTAGATAAATCTATATTTAAATATTCATTAATTGAATTAATTAAGTCATTATCATCTTCCATTAATCTCAGTGATAACCAGTCTAAATTTAGTTTATTTGAAACTGAATTTTCTAAATGACTTTTAATTTTCTTTATACTGTTTCTTAATTCATCACTATATTCTATTTTTATTGGATTGGTCTTTATTTCTTCTTTAGTAACCTTTTTAATCATTTCTTGTAATTCATCTAGTCCTTTTCCTTCCCTTGCAGAAGTTCCAACAACTGGCACCCCTAAGTTATCAGATAGCTTTTTAAGTTTAACTTCTATATTTTTTCTGGTTGCTTCATCTATTAGATTCACACATACAACTACCTTATTTGTTATTTCTAAAATTTGCAATACTAAATTTAAATTTCTTTCTAAAGAAGTAGCATCTGTTACCACTACAGTAGCATCAGGACTACCAAAACATATAAAATCCCTAGCTACTAATTCATCTTGTGAATTCGAAAGCAATGAATATGTTCCAGGTAAATCTACTAAGATATATTTATCATTTTTATATTTATATTTACCTTGTGCATTAGTTACAGTTTTTCCTGGCCAATTTCCTGTATGTTGCTTGAGCCCTGTAAGGTTATTAAAGACTGTACTCTTACCAGTATTAGGGTTACCTGCTAAAGCTACTACAATGTCTTCGTATGATTCTACTTGAACATTAAATTTTTCTTTATAAGATTGCATATTCTATACCCCTTTCTTTAATTTTCTTTACATATACTTGTGAAGATTCTTCTTTTCTTAAAGCAATTACTGCTCCTCTAATTTCATAAGCTATAGGATCTCCAAGCGGACTTTTTCTAAGTGATTTAACTAGTGTTCCATTTATAAGACCCAAATCTAACATTCTTCTTTTTTTACTCCCACTAGCTATAATTTCTTTAACTTCACCTATAGAACCAATAGGTAATTTATTTAAACTTATTATATTCTCATTCATAATCATCCCTCCAATATAAAGTTAAGTTAGCTAAGGCTAATAATAATATTAGTGCTAGTATATAAATAGGACAACCTAAACATAGTAAATTCTATTTCTGATATAATAAATATAAAGGAAAGGAAGAATTTATTATGAAAAACAAAAAAGGACAATATAGTGAAGAATTTAAGCAGGATGCAGTAAATTATTATTATTCTTCTGGCAAATCTATGAAAGAAGCTGCCAAAGATTTAAAAACAAGCCAGTCTAGTTTAAGCAACTGGATACAAAGCGCAAAATCTAATAAAGGAATTGTAGAACATAGGGGTTCTGGCAATTATTCCTCGGATTCAGAAAAAGAAATAGCAAGATTAAAAAAAGAACTTCGTGATAAAGAAGATGCACTCGATATATTAAAAAAGGCCATAGGCATACTGAACAACGATTAACTGAAGCAATATACATGGAAATAGATAGAGCTAGAAAGAAACGTCAAATTTCAGTTAACAGTGTGTCTAAATTCTTAGGCGTTTCTACTTCGGGATTCTATTCTTATATAAATAGAGTAGAATCAGAACAATCAAAACGAAAAAAAGAAGTTAAAGTGCTAATTACAGAGATTTATAATGAATCAAATCAAATATATGGAGCACCAAAAATAACTCACTTATTAACAGAAAAAGGTTATATAATAGCTGAAAAAACAGTTGGGAATTATATGAGAGAACTAGGTATTAGAGCTATATGGGTAAGTCCATATAAGAGAACTACCATAGACTCAAACTTTGATGATACTCTTAAGAATATATTGGATAGAAAATTCAATCCTAAATCACCAAATACAGTATGGGTAACAGATATAACCTATATCTACACCTTAACTGGCTTTGTATATTTAACCTCTGTAATGGATTTATATTCTAGAGCTATAGTTGGGTGGCATCTATCAGATAATCTTTCTACAGCAGGTGTTCTAAAAGCTATAGATAAAGCAAAAGCAAATAGAAAACTAGAATCACCTATAATCATTCACAGCGATCGTGGCGTACAGTATGTTTCAAAAGCTTATATTGATGCAACACCAGCTAGTAATTTTATAAGGAGCTACTCTAAAAAGGGTACTCCTTGGGATAATGCAGTAATTGAGTCATTTCATGCTCTAATAAAACGAGAATGGTTAAATAGATTTGTTATCCAAAGTCTTAGCCATGCCCATAAGTTAGTATTTGAGTATATCGAGGCCTTCTACAATACAAAAAGAATTCATAATCATTGCATGATGAAATCGCCTTATGAGTATGAAGAAAATTATGTTATATAGCAGAAGATAGTTTTATTACGTTTAATTTGTCCTTTTTCTTGACAGAGGACCATATATTCTAGTATTATTATAAGGGTGACAAATAATTGTAGTAAACAAGGTTGATTAATCATACAATTGATGATTTTTAACAAGGCTAGTAAAGTTTATGCTAATATTAATCAACTAAATGAATTAAATTATATATATGTGAGTAAAATAGCATATCTGATATTGGCATAATAATTGCACTAATATTAAATGAGGAATAAAAATCAGAGGGGTTAATGTTCAGAATATTTAATTATTTAGGAGGTAATAAAATGTCGCATATGGCTATGTATTTAGCAGAGTTTTTAGGAACATTAATATTGATACTATTAGGTGATGGGGTTGTGGCAAACGTTGCCCTAAAAAATACTAAGGCATCAAATAGTGATTGGATAGTTATAGCTACAGGTTGGGGATTAGCTGTAGCTATGGGTGTATATGTTACAGGTTGGGTGAGTGGCGCTCATCTTAATCCTGCAGTTACAATAGGCCTTGCAGCTATCGGGGATTTTTCATGGAGCTTAGTTCCAGGATTTATAATTTCTCAAATTATAGGTGCATTTACTGGCGCGGTTTTAGTATATCTATCTTATAAACAACATTTTGATGCTACTGAAGATAAAGATGCTAAACTAGGCACATTTTCTACTATACCAGCTATCAGGAGTACAGTATGGAATATAGTTACAGAAATAATTGGAACAGCTCTTTTATTAATTGGTATTTTAGGTATAGGTAATACAAATAATAATGCAGGTCCTTTAGGAGCATTATTAGTAGGATTTTTAGTTTGGGCAATTGGGTTAAGTTTAGGTGGACCTACAGGCTATGCTATAAACCCTGCAAGAGATCTAGGGCCAAGGTTAGCCTATATGATTTTACCTATAAAAAGTAAAAGAGATGCTGATTGGGGCTATGGTTGGATTCCTGTATTTGCACCAATTATAGGTGGAGTACTGGGAGCATTTATATATACTTTCTTTTTAAATATGTGGACTTAGTAAGAATGATGATATAATAAATATAAGGAGGATTAACAATGGAAAAAAAATATATTTTAGCATTTGACCAGGGTACCACTAGTTCAAGGGCAATAATATTTGATCATGATGGAAATATTGTTAAGACAGCACAGCAGGAATTTACACAAATATATCCAAAGTCAGGATGGGTAGAGCATGATCCTATGGAAATTTGGGGTAGTCAATCTGGAGTAGCTCGTCAAGCTTTAGAAACAGCAGGTATAAGACCAGATCAAATTTCAGCAATAGGAATTACAAATCAAAGAGAGACCACTATAGTATGGGATAAGAATACAGGAAAACCTATCTACAATGCAATCGTTTGGCAGTGTAGAAGAACAGCTAATATTTGTGATGATTTAAAAGAAAAAGGATTAACAGATTATATCAAAAAGACTACAGGACTTGTAGTTGATGCCTATTTTTCTGGAACAAAGATAAAATGGATTTTAGACAATGTTAAAGGAGCTCGCGAAAAAGCAGAAAATGGTGATTTATTATTTGGTAATGTTGATACATGGTTAATATGGAATTTAACTCGTGGAAAAGTTCATATAACTGACTATACTAATGCATCTAGAACAATGGTCTATGATATAGGAAATTTAAATTGGGATGATAAATTATTAGAAGAGTTAGACATACCAAAATCTATGCTTCCGCAAGTGAAAAGTTCAAGTGAGGTATATGGTTATACTGATAGCCAAACCTTTGGTGGTGCTAATATACCAATAGCAGGTATAGCAGGAGATCAGCAAGCGGCTCTATTTGGCCAGGCATGCTATGAAAAAGGAATGGCAAAAAACACTTATGGAACTGGCTGTTTCATGCTTATGAATACAGGTAGTGATATGGTATTATCTGAAAATGGATTACTTACTACAATTGCTTGGGGCATAGATGGTAAGGTTGAATATGCACTTGAAGGAAGTATATTTGTTGGTGGCGCTGTTGTGCAGTGGCTAAGAGATGAGCTAAAGATAGTATCAGATGCAGCAGATAGTGAATACTTTGCCTCTAAAGTTGAAGATAGTGGTGGAGTTTATTTAGTGCCAGCATTTGTAGGACTTGGAGCTCCACATTGGGATATGTACGCACGTGGTACTATGGTAGGACTTACTCGTGGTACAAATAAAAATCATATAATAAGAGCAGCTCTTGAATCTATAGCTTATCAAACATTGGACGTATTAGGAGCTATGCAAAGAGATTCTGGCTTAGATTTAAAGAAACTCAAAGTAGATGGAGGCGCAGTTGCTAACAACTTCTTGATGCAATTTCAATCAGATATATTAGATGTTGAAGTGGAAAGACCAGTTATAACTGAAACTACAGCTTTAGGTGCTGCATATCTTGCAGGACTTGCAGTAGGATTTTGGAAAGATAAAAATGAAATAGCTGAAAAATGGAGATGTGATAGAAAATTTACTCCTAATATGGAAGAAGAAAAAAGACTTAAATATTGTAAAGGATGGCAACGTGCTATAAAAAGAAGTGAAAAGTGGGAAGAAGAATAAAAATTTGTATTTAGAAAATAAATAATATATAATAAAATTAACAATTAAATATTGGCAGGAGAATAAGAGAGCCACACCAAAAATACCTTTGGAAACGAAGGTCTAATTGGTGTGGCTATTTTTTATATTTTAAAGGAGGAGTTTAAGTGTATGATGTAACTATTGTAGGCGCAGGAATAGTTGGTACTTTTATAGCAAGGGAATTATCAAAATATAATTTAAATATATTACTTGTAGAAAAGGAAAACGATGTCTCTAAGGGAGCTACAAGAGCAAATAGTGCTATTGTTCATGGGGGATATGATGCAAAACCTGGAACATTGATGGCGAAATTAAATGCAAGAGGGAATGCTTTATTTGATAAAGTTAGCAAGGAATTAGAAATACCTTTTGAAAGAATAGGATCATTTGTACTTGCAACAAACAAAGAAGAAATGGATACCATAGATGAATTATATGATAGAGGTATGGAAAATGGTATACCTAGCATGGAAATACTCACAGGTGATGAAATAAGGGAAATGGAAAAAAACATCAGTAAAAATGTTATAGGAGGATTACATGCTAAAACAGCAGGTATAGTTGGTCCTTGGGAACTTGCAATAGCTCTTACTGAAAATTCAATGGAAAATGGAGTAGAGCTAAAATTAAATACTGAAGTTAAAGATATAGAAAAGAATGAAGATAACTATAAAATTAAAACTAATAATGAAGATATTGATACAAAATATATAATAAATTGTGCAGGAATATATGCAGATAAGATAAATAACATGGTTTCTAAAAATGCTTTCACTATAACTCCTAGAAGAGGAGAATATTACGTACTTGATAAAGATTGCGGAGTAGAATTTATAAATAAAGTGATATTTCAATCTCCTACAAAATTAGGTAAAGGGGTACTTTTGGTGCCTACTGTACATGGGAACTTACTTGTTGGACCAAATGCAGAAAATATAGATGATAAAGAAGGCACACAAACAACATATGATGGGCTTAGATTTATAAAACAAATATCAAATAAGAGTTCAGAAAATATACCATTTAGAGAAAACATAAGGACGTTTGCAGGACTTCGTGCTCAAGCTAGCACAAATGATTTTATAATAGAAGAGTCTAGAGATGCCAAAGGATTCATAAATGTAGCTGGAATAAAATCTCCAGGACTTTCCGCATCACCTGCAATAGCTGAATATGTAATTGATATATTTAAAGACATAAAAAAAGACTTAAAATTTAAGAAAAACTTTAATCCTATAAGGAAAGCTCCTATAGTGTTTATGGAATTAGATGATAAACAAAAAAATAATTTAATTAAAAAAGATGAAAAATATGGCCGAATAATATGTAGGTGTGAAATGATAACAGAAGCAGAAATAGTAGAAGCCATAAACAGAGCTCCACAAGCTAGAACGGTAGATGCTATAAAAAGAAAAGTTAGACCGGGTGCAGGAAGATGCCAAGGTGGATTTTGTGGGCCAAGAATAGTTGAAATATTAGCTCGTGAATTAAATATAAGTCCTGAGGAAGTTTTAAAAGATAATAACAACTCTAATATATTAGTAGGAAAAACTGATAAAGGAAATGGAGGAAATATGGATGCGTAATATAGATTTAGTTGTAGTAGGTGGTGGGCCTGCAGGACTTGCAGCAGCCATAGAAGCAAAAGAAAATGGTGTAGAAAATATTTTAGTATTAGAAAGAGATAGAGAACTTGGTGGAATATTACAACAATGTATTCACAATGGCTTTGGTCTTCAAGAATTCAATGAAGAGTTAACTGGTCCAGAGTATGCTAATAGATTTATAGGGAATTTAAAAGAAAAAAATATAGAATATAAAATCGATACAATGGTTTTAGATATAACAGAAGATAAAATAATAAGTGCCATAAATACAGAAGATGGATTCATGCAAATCAAGGCTAAAGCTATAGTTTTAGCTATGGGATGTCGTGAAAGAACAAGAGGGGCACTTGCAATACCAGGTAAAAGACCTGCTGGTGTACTAACTGCTGGTTCTGCACAAAGATATATCAATATGGAGGGATATATGGTAGGAAAGAAAGCTTTTATTTTAGGATCTGGTGATATAGGTCTTATCATGGCAAGAAGGCTTACTTTAGAAGGAGCAGAAGTTTTAGGAGTAGCTGAAATAATGCCTTATTCTGGAGGGTTGAATAGAAACATCGTGCAATGTCTAGAAGATTTTGATATACCTTTATATTTAAGTCATACAATAGTTGATATAAAGGGAGAGGATAGATTAGAAGGTGTAGTTGTTGCAGAAGTAGATAAAAATATGCAGCCTATAAAAGGCACGGAAAAATATTATGAATGTGATACATTGTTACTTTCAGTAGGATTAATACCTGAAAATGAACTTTCTAAAAGTATAGGTATTGAATTTGACAAAACTACCTCTGGACCTATAGTAAATGAATCTATGGAAACTTCAGTAGATGGAGTATTTGCTTGTGGGAATGTAGTTCACGTTCATGATTTAGTAGATTATGTTTCAGAAGAAAGTAAAAGGGCTGGAAAATTTGCAGCAAAATATATCAAAGGTGAGATAAAAAATAGTGAAAAAATAATAAAGACTATAGCTGGTTATGGAGTTAGATATATAGTTCCTCATGATATAAGAATTGTAAATGTTCAAGAAAAATTAAAGGTTTTTATGAGAGTATCTGATGTTTATAAGAATAAATATCTTACTATAAAAGCAGATGACAAAATAATATATAAGAAAAAGGAAAGACAATTATCACCAGGAGAAATGGAAATGATTGATATAGATAAAAAATTAATACCAGAGGATACAAAAAATATTGAAATTGAATTATTAGAGGAGTGAAAAAATGGATACTAAAAGAACAACTTGTATAGTTTGTCCTATAGGATGTAGTTTGCTAATAGAAAAAGATAAGGATAAGGAATCTGGCTATAAAGTAAGTGGTAATAGATGTAAACGAGGAGAGGCATATGGCATAAAAGAAATGACAAATCCTACTAGGGTTATTACATCTACTGTTAAGGTAAGAGGAGGACTATTAGAAAGAATGCCTGTAAAAACCAAAGAGGCAGTACCCAAAGAAAAAATAAATGAAATTATGAAAAAGATAAATAATGTAACACTACAAGCGCCTATAAATGTAGGCGATGTTGTAATAGAAAATATATGTAATACAGGAGTGAATATAGTATCTACACGTGATATGAAATAATAAGGAGTAGATTTTTTATGGAAGCTATGACAAATAGAAATATTGATAAACGTAAGATAGTAGATATAAGAAAGCATTATAATTTGAATAAAGAATTTAATGAAGAAGAATTAATTTCTCCTATAATTACCAATAATGAAAAAATGAAATCAATATTAGAGACAGCTAAAAAAGTTTCAAAGGTGGCCACAACAGTATTGGTAACAGGAGAAAGTGGAACTGGGAAAGAATTAATTGCAAGACAAATTCATCAGAATAGTAATAGGAAAGATGAAGGATTTGTAGCGGTTAATTGTGGAGCAATACCAAATGAATTGATAGAGTCGGTATTATTTGGCCATACAAAGGGGTCATTTACTGGTGCTATGGAAAACAAAATTGGTAAATTTGAATATGCTGATAAGGGAACTTTATTTTTAGATGAGATAGGAGATTTACCACTTAATATGCAAGTGAAATTACTGAGGGTAATTCAAGAAAAAGAAATTGAAAAAGTTGGAAGTAATGAAAGAATCAAGGTGGATATAAAGATAATCTCTGCAACCAATAAAGATTTATTAGATATGGTAAATACAGGATTATTTAGGGAAGATTTATATTATAGATTAAATGTAATACCTATAAATATTCCCCCTTTAAGAGAGCGAAGCGAAGATATAGAACTTTTAATTAATCATTTTAATGAAAGAATATCCGATAAGCTAGGATTAAAAAGATTGGATTTTAAAGAAGAAGCAAAATTATGCTTGAAAAGTTACCAATGGCCGGGTAATATTAGAGAACTTGAAAATATAATTGAATCTTTAATTGTACTATGTCAAAATGAAGAAATTGATATTTCAAGATTGCCCCAGAAAATATTAGAAAATAACGAGAATATAAAATATAAAGACAATCTACTTGAGGATAGATTTCAAGGTGAGATATTAAAATGGAAAGAATATGAAAAGCAAATTATCACAAGAGCTTTAATAAAACATAAAAGTTTTAATAAGGCAGCAAAAGTGCTTGGAATAACACATTCTACTGTTGCCAATAAAGCCAGGAAATATAATATAGAAGTGTAAATATAAATAAGACTCCAAAACTTAGCTTAAACTAAGTTTTGGAGTCTTATTTGGCTAAATCAATATATAAGGATAATAAAATAATTATTGGGTAAATTTATAATATAAATAAAAAATAGATTAGAGAGGGGAAGTTTTATGGAAGTTAGAAAAGATATTATAGTTCCTTTAGGATATGGTAAATATATCAGATCAGATAAGATTGTAGGTTTAAAGCCTATTGAAGATGACAGAGGTCCTGGCAAGAGGACATATGTATATGTAGAAGGAATTGAAAGTCCAATGATAGCTTCAAGGACAGAAACTACTATATTATCTAACATAGTAGAAACTCCATCAGAAATAATGGAAGCTACAGCTGCAATAGAACTTTTAAAAGATATACTAGATGATATAAATCAGATAGGACCTATGCTTAAAAAGAGTATAAAGAAGGAAGCGAAACTTGACTTAGAAAAGATATCTTTTAAAATTGAAGAAATACTTAATAGTGATAGTGAAATAGAGGAGTGAGGCGAAGAAATTTCTTCGCCTTTTTATTTATTACATATTGACAAATATCTATATGTAATGTTATTATACATATAGATGATCATCTATATGTATAATTTGGAGGTGTTTGTTTGGATGAGAGATATATTGATAATGCTTTGATGTTGAAAGCTTTAGGAGAGCCTACAAGAATAAAAATTTTTAATATGGTTTCATTTGGAGAACTTTGTGCATGTGAATTATTAGAACAGTTTAATATAACACAACCTACCTTGTCTTATCATATGAAAATATTAATTGAAGCAAATCTTATAAATAGTATAAAAGATGGTAAATGGATGAAATATAGCGTAAATAAGGAATCGCTAAAGGTTTTAAATGATTTTTTTGGCAATTTAGATATAGTATAAAGGAAGGTGTAAACTTTGGAGATATTTACCTTTTTAAACAATCAATTTCTTAAAATGAACTGGTTATCAGAATTAATACGCTTTCTTGTTGAAAATATATTTAAGTTAAATATAGAAACAAGACTTGGTGGAAGTATTCATTTTTTTATATATGATGTAATTAAAATATTTATATTATTATCTGTTTTAATATTTATGATTTCATATATTCAATCATTTTTTCCACCAGAGAGAACTAGAAAAATATTAGGAAGATTTAGCGGGCTAACTGCAAATATTTTAGCGGCACTATTAGGTACAGTTACACCTTTTTGTTCCTGTTCCTCAATACCATTATTTATTGGATTTACAAATGCAGGACTTCCAATAGGAGTTACGTTTTCATTTTTAATATCATCACCTCTAGTTGATTTAGCATCAGTCATACTTCTTGCAAGTATTTTTAACTGGAAGATTGCTATTTCTTATGTGATAGTAGGTTTAATTCTTGCAGTGATTGGTGGGGGAATTATAAGTAAATTAAAATTAGAAAAATATGTAGAACCATTTGTATACAATAATCCCATACACAATAATGAAGAAGAAGATTTATCTGTGAGGGAAAGGCTTAATTTTTCAAAAGAACAGGTTTTAGATATTATAAAAAAAGTATGGTTATACATTTTAATAGGAGTAGGAATAGGTGCAGCTATTCATAATTATATCCCTGAAAGTGTTATATCGACTATACTTGGAAAAGATAAATGGTATTCAGTACTTGTAGCAACATTTATTGGTGTACCTATGTATGCAGATATATTTGGAACCCTACCAATAGCAGAAGCATTAGTTGCAAAAGGGGTAGGACTTGGCACTGCACTTTCATTTATGATGGGAGTTACAGCTTTATCTCTTCCTTCAATGGTAATGTTATCTAAGGTAGTCAAAAAGAAATTACTAGGTATATTTATAGTAATTGTAACTTTAGGTATAATATTTATAGGATATGTATTTAATATTTTAGGATATTTATTAATATAAAAATAAAAAATAGGAGTGATTTATAATGAAAATTAAAGTTTTAGGTTCAGGATGTTCAAAATGTGATAAATTAATGGATAATGTAAAAGAAGCATTAGAAGAATTAAATATGGAAGCAGAAGTTAAAAAAGTGACAGAAGTAGAAGATATTATGAAATATGGAGTAATGAAAACTCCTGCGCTTGTAATAGCTGAAAATGTAGTTTCTAGTGGAAAAGTAAATAAGGCTAAAGAAATAATTAAGTTTATAGAAAGTAAAAGATAATATGAAAAAGAAAGTTGCTTTTTTATGTGTTCATAACTCATGTAGAAGTCAAATTGCTGAAGCTTGGGCGAAAGAATTAGGTAGGGATGTCATGGACTCTTATTCTGCTGGAACTGAAAATTATCCTGAAATAAAGCCTAAAGCTGTTCAAGTTATGGAAGAAGTAGGTATAGATATGAAAAGTCAATATCCTAAATTATTAAGTGATGTTCCAGAGAATATTGATATACTTATTAGTATGGGATGTAATGTAGTTTGTCCATATATTCCTAATAGTCATACTGAGGATTGGGGTATAGAAGATCCATCAGGATGCTCTATAGAAGATTTTAGAGAAACAAGAGAAATAATTAGGATAAAGATAGAAGATTTGATATATAGAATAAAGAAAAATCAAATATAAATAGTTAAAAAGCCTATTCTTTTAAATTTTAAAAGAGCAGGCTTTTTTAAAATTAAGTTCTAATTTAACAACTATATGACATCATATTTTCTAGAAGTTTAGATTTAAGGAAAAAATGAATTATGAAAAATGTTGTACAATCCTTAGATAGAGCACTATCAATAATAAAAGTTTTATCTGATTATTATGATGGGCTTGGAATAACAGAAACAAGCACTAAAGGAGATTTACATAACTTAGAGAAAGTTATTCTGCATCACATAATAGTTGGTCAGATTTAATATATGATGGAGAAGAGTTTCATCAGTCAAAGAAATATGATATAAGAATAGTTGGTAAAGTAGGTGTAGATGCTGTATGTAAAGTTCAATGATAATAAAAAAGTCAACAATTACTCTTGACAAGATAGGAAATATAGTTTAATATTGATTTAATATTAAAAAT
>NZ_JBQCYD010000017.1:0-42661 GCF_052088025.1 Senegalia sp. (in: firmicutes)
GCAATTCATCTCCATACTTGAAAGTAGGAGCTTTCTTGCAGGTATATCCAGTAAGTAAAAAAACAGGATCAAAGTTTTGACCCTGTTTTAATATTAAAATATTGAATTTTTAGTTTATTTAAAATATTCCTGTTATAAATATAATTACTAATGCTACTGGTATAATGTATTTTACTGCAACAGCCCACCAATCATATACTTTAAATCCACTACTTGAACCTATATTAGTATCTTCTTTATAGTTTTCAAATTTCCATTTAAATAGCGTATACAAAGCAAGTGTTAAAGCGCCAAGTGGCATAAGTATATTTCCTGATAAATAATCAGCAAAATCAAAGAAATTTTTATCTCCTATAAGTATGTCTGACCACGGTCCTTTTGCCATTATAGTTGGAATTCCTACTATAAATATAAGTGCTAAAGATATCCAAACTGATTTTTTTCTATCTAAATTAAATACTTCCTTTCCTGTCATTACTATAGGCTCTAAATATCCTAATGCGGATGAGAGAGAGGCAAAAATTAATAGTAAAAAGAACATAGACCCAAATAAACCACTAAAAGGTATCTTGTCAAATAGATTTGACATTGTAACAAACAATAAAGATGGTCCTTGATCTGGTTGTAAACCTAGAGCAAATATAGCAGGAAACATTACTGTACCAGCTATTAAAGCTGCTATTACATCAAAAGCTATAACAAGTACTCCATCAGTTGGTATGTCACTTTTATTATCAAGATATGAACCATATACAAATGCTCCACCACTTGCAATCCCTATAGAAAAAAATGTTTGACCAAGTGCAGTTAAAATTGTATCTCCATTTATTTTAGAAAAATCTACATTTAAATACCATTTAAAGCCTTCCATAGCGCCAGGAAGAGTAATAGATCTTATAGCTAGTACTATAAGCATTATAAATAATGCTGGCATCATAATTTTACATGCCTTTTCTATTCCTTTTTCAAGGCCTCTAGCGGATATAATACCTATTATTATTATACAAACTAAAGTAAAGCCTGCAACCATAAGTGGATTAGATGTAAATTCTGTAAATGTAGCATTATATGCATCTGATGAAAGTCCACTTAACTGTCCTGTTATCATTTTATATAAATATGCTAATATCCAACCTATAATTTGTATATAATATGTTAAAATAACAAATGCTGATAATACTCCAAACCAACCAAAAAGTGTCCACGGACTTCCCTTTTTAGTTAGTTTTCTCATTCCCTTTACAGGGCTTAGCTGAGTTTTCCTACCTAAACTCATTTCCATAGTAAAAAGTGGTATTCCAATGATAATACAAATTATCAAATATACCATTACAAATGCTCCACCACCATTTTGTCCTACTAAATATGGGAACCTCCAAATATTTCCAAGTCCTATGGCAAATCCTGCAGTAGACATTATAAAACCAAATCTGGATCCCCAGTTTTCTCTTTTTTCACCCTTGCCAGATGTATTGTCTTTCATTTCCATAAACAATCACTCCTTGATTTATTTTTAACAAATCATGTGGTAAATATAGATATATAGATAATTAAAGGGAACAGCAACTGTTCCCTTTAATTATTTAAGCTTCAAATTTAGTTATACCATCTACTTGTGTAGATAAGGCTTCTAAAGCTCTTTTGATCATTTTTTTCCTTAATTTAAATTCTCCATCACTAGCTAAATCTGGATTACCTACCGGATAAGGAATTGCTATAGTAGGTACTATCCTATTAGCTCCTACAGATTCACATATAGTAGTTATTGTAGCCATGTGAACAACAGGAATTCCATATCTTTCTATTTCTTTTACCATCGTTGCACCGCAACGTGTACAGGTACCTCAGGTAGATGTAACTATAACACCATCTACTCCATTTTCTTTTAATTCTTTTCCTATTTCTACTCCGAACTTTATAGAGTTTCCTACAGATGTTCCTGTACCTGTAGTTGTATAGAAGTATTTAAATACATCTCCTATAACACCTTCTTTTTCATATTCTTTTAACATATCTAAAGGAGCAACTCTATCAGGTATTTCGTTTGCATATACAGGATCATATCCTCCATGAATAGTGCAATATTCATTTTTAAGTGAATCTATTTTTGATACATCATATTTTCCCCATTCTCTAGCACTTGCTGATTGAATATGATCAGGGTTTCCAAGTGGTACTATACCTCCAGTAGTAACTAAAGCTATAGTAGCTTTTGATAAATCTTTTATAGGAGCTGCTGGTTCAACTGTATCAAATACAGGCATTGGTAATTCAGTTTCAAATTTTTCTCCATTTAATCTTTTAAGAAGCATTTCAACTGCTCTTTTTGAGCCTCTTTTATCAGTAACTTTTGTTACTCGTCTCCCTTGTGGTATATAACCTTCTTCTTCAGGTTTATTTAACTCTTCACCCTTAGCCAATTTCTTTGTTATATTTGCCATTTTAGGAAGTGCTTTTCTCATATCTCCAGCTGAGTCTTTTGTTTGAATTACTATAGCCTTAGATTTAGTTAAATCTACCCCTGGATTTTCTTCATACATTCCAGTAACAGCTGGTATATTAAATTCATCTTTCACAGTATTACATACACCTGCACATGCCATTCCATATCTACCAGCATTAAAAGCAGGTCCAGCTACTACAATATCAGGTTTTTCTTCTTTTACTATTTTTCTAATATATTCTAAAGCTTTTTCAGTATTTTCATTGAAGTAATTATCCCCACATATAATAGTACCTACAACTTCACCTTCATCTTTTATAAGCTTTTCAAAACCCATTGCAGGACCTATAGCTTCTCTTTTAAATTCAGCTTCCATGGAAGCTTTATCTTCACCACCTACTTGGCCAAAAAATTGATTTACATAATATAGTACTTTGAATTTCTCCGTCATTTTAATCCTCCTTTCAATTATTAGTATAATTCTACTGTTAAATTATGATATCCGATTTCTGATGTTGATCCTATTATAGCGTTTAACTCACAATCTATGCTACCATCCTCTTTAAGTGAGCCTTCCCAACCACCTGCAAGTGTTGTTATTGCTTCTTTATTACCTAATACTTTTTCAGCAGCTGGCAGATGTACTAAATGACTTACATTTCCAGTAGAAATTACAGCTACTGCTTCCTTTTTAGTATCGGCTAATGGTTGGCTATCTCCCTTCCAACCTGAACATTCATCAGTTATTAAAACAGTTTTAATTCCTTTATCTTCTAATGATTTACAAATCATAAGTAAATCTGAATCTGGATTACCATATCCTTCTTCTGATACTATAACTCCATCTGCTCCAATAGTCTCACATAATTTACTTGTATAATCACATGTCCTAAATTTACCATTAAGTGTAGTTAATTCTGGAGTAAGTATAACTCCAAGGAAATTGATAGTTTTACCATGTTCTTTATATAAATCCAATATAGTAGAATTGTTTTGATGCTGATAAGTGGTTATCTTATCACATGCAGCAACACAGTTTCCACTTATTACAGCTCCATCTAATTCTTCATTTGGGTGAAGTAATGTAGGAAGTATTTTTTGGCTATTAACTCCATATATATATCCATCATGTAGTAATCCTTGTGAAATTAACATTTCAACATAAGCTACTTTTGGTAAATTAGGATATTTTTCAGTTTCTTTAGCATGACTTTCTAACTCATATGTTAAAACTTCATCTGGCTCACTTTCTCTTGCAGCTTCTCCAACATATTCAGCTGCACTAAGTCCTGCAATTCTAATAGTATCTTCATGGCTATGAGGCTCTAAATCATCAATAGGGGTAATATCTACTACTAAATTATATGTTTTAGAAAATGGCGTCCATTTTGCTCCTTCTCCCCACATATCAATTATACCTTCTTGAAAACCTACTATATCACCTACCGTTACTATAGCTGCTCCATCTAATACATTAACCTTGCCACTACCTAATTGTGCCATTTTTGTTGTAACCCCAGGAAAACCATTTCCTTCACCTTCTATTTTCACTCTAGGTTCTATTACATCTTTTACAGGAATTATTCTTACCTTTTCTCCTGGACGTGCTATAGCTAAACTCACTTCTTTAACTCTTTCATCTTCTTTTAGTTTATTGATAAGTCCTTTTTCACTTACTGTGAGTACTCCATCTTTAAAATTAGTTTCATCCCCTAATTTTATATCTTTAACATGCATTTTTCTTAATTCAAGTTTCACAAAAATCACCTCCAAATATTTTTAAATACATATTTTTTCATTCTCTAAATGTTCTTCTAGTCCTGACTTTAATAATTCACTATCAATCAATGCATAGTCATTTTTGTTTTTATTATCTGGCTTTCTCACCTCCATATTTTTTTTATAATTTAAAATACTATTTTCTATAGTTTCAATATGAAAACTATCTATATCATTTTTTCTTCCTATAATTATTGAACGATAAGGTGAATAAATCATTCTAATACTTGCTCCTAGTGGATGTGTTATCAGCTCATGTCCTCTATATACCAAATCCCTAACCTTTATTAGTACATCTAAAAAGGATCCTTCTATAAATTCCATGTTTTTGAATTCTTCTTTTACTTTTGGATTATTTGTAACTATAAAATAATTCAGATAATATCACTCCTTTTCTTATATTAAAATAATATTAACTCTTTAATGATATTATACATGTATTTCAATTGTATTTCAATAGTATTTAGTTAAACTTTTATCTAAATTTCATCTTTAAAATAAAAAACACTTTATAGCTGTGCCAAATGCACATTCTATAAAGTGTTTTTTATAATAATTCTTTTTTTATTTTATCTACAAAAGCATCTATATGCTCTTTAGTATATTTTTTAGCTTTTTCTTTGTCATTTTCCTTTATTGCATCTAAGACATTTTCTAAGGTTTCAGAAAATAGATTAATTTTATCAAAATACTTTTCACAATAATGCCATAACCTTTCAGTATGATAATGTAAGCTTTTTAATATGTCTTTAAGCCAAGGATTACCACAACTTTCAAATATTATTTCATGAAATCTTTCATCATCATTTATAGCTTCTTGATAATTTATACTAATATCATATTCTTTCAATCTGTCAATTATTTCTTCAAGCTCTTGTATAGATTCTTTATCAATCCTTTCTACTGTAAGAGAGGCTGCAAAAGGATCTAATTCTCTAGTAATCTCAAATATAGATTTCATTTCCATAAAGTCTATAGCTGAAACTTGAGCACCAACTCTAGGTATGATATTTAACAGCTTATCTTGCATAAGCAACTGAAAAACTTTTCTAATAGGTGTCCTACTTACATTAAATTCATCTGCAATATCTATTTCATTTAGTACCTCACCAGGATCATATTCTAATTTAATAATCCTTTTTTTTAATGTTTTATATATTTGATCAGAATCAAGTTTTTCTTGCATTTGACATTTCTCCTTATACTAAGCTTAAGTTTTATTTCATTTTTTGTATCTTTTCAGAACTAATAAACAAACCTTCAACATCTTTACTGTTTTTATTAAAAACCATTGTTATAATAACTTCCTTTGATTCATTAGAATAATCAGCACTATATATCAGCTTCATGTTGTCTTTTTCTAATGCTTCTGTAGTTAATAATTTTTTTGTATCTTTTATATATTCTCCAATCAAATCAAATATGGGTAATAATTGTTCATTAAATAATTCCTTGTTTAATTGATTTTTCATATTATCACTAAGATCCTTACTAAAAGAATCATAATCTTCTTTATTCATAGAAATTAAAATATTTTCGACCTTAGGATCTGTCCAATCTTGTATGCTTTGTTCAGGAGTTTTAGCTGAATTTTCTTTGTTTTCATTGTCATTATTACATGAGATAAGGAAAGTAAAAGATAGAATTATTAATACTATAATAATATTTTTCATCTAAAAAACCTCTTTCATTTTTTTCTTGTATTTAAATATTATATTTAAAAGCATAAGTGTCCAAATAATTAAATAAGACCATATAAATATTTTGTTTTTGATAATTATAATAGGTAAATTAATTAGAGTATGTATAATAAATGCATATAATAAATATTTATATTCTTTCTTTTTAACACTATATAATACAATTAAAGATAAAGCAATATGTATGATTATTGCTAAGGTTCTCTCTGTTCCTGCTAAAATTATATTTTCTGCTGATATATTACTTAATAAATTATTACCATTAAAAAATTCATAATATATTTTTATATAAGGCAATCCTACAAAATAAAATGCTTCCATTGCTCCATGACCTATTCCAAAGGCAATTCCTTTAAACCAAGTAATATTTCCCCTTAAGATGAATTTAAAAGATAAAAATCTACCACCTTCTTCAAATAAAGCTGCACTTAAAGCTAAAATTATAGCATATATATAAGTTTTTGAAGAAATATTTACTATAAACCACGGTCTTAAAGTCAAATAATTTAGTATTGGTATTCGAATTGATATTTGCACTATGAAAAATGTCAATATTCCTATTATAGCCCAAATAATAGTTTTCTTCTCTTTTTTAAATAAAAACATTAAAAATATTATTGGTAAAATTGCTGTTAAAATGATAGTTATAATTATTGAAATATGTTTAATTAAATCCATATCACACCTCTTTTCTTTCTTAGAGTATTAATATTATATCATATTAATATGTTTTGTTTAAATTTGCAAATAAAATCTTTTATTATTATATCACAAAAAAACTATCACTTTTAAAAAGTGATAGTTTTATAATCTTCTTTTAAATAATTAGTTAATGGCTCTCCCATATATTTAACATCTATATCTAAGTCTTCTAGTTTTTCTGTAACGCCATAGTTATTTGAACATGCCTTACATGCAACTATATCAATACCTTCTTCTTTCATTTTTGAAATATAGTCTTGTAATTCTTCATCTTCACTTAATAATTTTGAAGATGGTCCCCAAATTATTAAAGTTAAATCCTTCCACCATTTATGAATTTTAGCATTTAAAGCATACATAAATACCATGTTTAAAGCTACTTCCCTGTCCCCGCTAGTCCATATTATAACTAATTTATCATTCACATACATCAACTCCTTTTAGAAGTTTATACCCTAAAAAGATGTATTAATATATTTCTTTGTCAATAAAAAATTGAAAAACCAAAAACAAATCCCATAAATAGCAGCTACTATAGTAACTACAGCAATCCAAATTATGATATTAGACATACCCATTTCTATGGTAGCTTTATATGTGATACCTAATGTAAATATGGATACTACTATGCCACCAATTGTAAAGAAAGCTAAATTAATTCCAAATAAATGTTTCTTTCTTTTAGCCAATTGGGGTAAGAAAAAATGCAAGTATTTATATTGAATCAAGTCTAAAATTAAAATTAGCAATATTAACCATATAAATCCAAATGGTGGTGGAAAGTCTGCCCCTAAAAGCATGATAAATGTCCAACCAACAAAAAATAGTATAGTATTGATTTTAATAACTTTCATATTATCCATATTATATCTCCTCTAGTATTCTATTATATCTGTTTATTATTTTTTCTTTACCATTTAATATTTACTAAATCTCTAAAGCTGGTAGATTTTCATCATATTTATAAGTCCAAATTTCAATAATCTTTATCTTTTCATCATTATTTATTAGAACAACTTCATTTAAATAATTAACAAATTCTTCCGTTCCCCAACATTTTGTATTTTTGTATTTATCAAATTCTAGCAAATACTCTTTAAGCCTTTTAATGATTTCTTCAGGTCCATCAATTATCGGAGCACCTTGATTATATTCATCTGTTATTAATGCTTTCATTGTCAAAGCTCCTTTTAAAATATTTCTTTACTTAACCGTATTCCTCTGTATACTATGACAAAATTGTTACTATCATTTTTTACACATATTTAGAAATTATATTTTATTCAATAACAATATGAAAATGAAATTAGTTTATATTGATAAATTCCATATCATTGAATATTCAATTTCCCCGATTTTATTATCTTTCTTTTCTTCATATATTTTAAATTCATGTTTTTTATAAAATTTTACTGCCTTTAAATTTTTAGCATAAACATTTAATCTCAAAGTTGGATATTCTTTCTTGCATACATTAAGTAATTTTTCTCCTATTCCATTAGAATGATACTTGTTTGAAACAAATAGTCCTGCAATATATGACTTTTCCATAACTCCTATAAATCCCTTGATTTCATTATTTTCTTCATAAACAAAGACAGTTGAATCGGGTAAAACATTCTTAACATAATCATAATTGCTTTTCCAGTATTCTTCCGAAATAAAGTCATGTGCTTTAATATTCTCTTCAATCCAAATTTTCATTACATCATCTATTTTTAATATATCTAATTCTTTTATCATTAGTTCTTCCCCTTATTTTACAATGTTTTGTTGCACATAATTCTACAACTAAGATTCTTCACTTTGCTTAGGATGACAGAATTATCGATTTAGAATTCTTTCATTCTTTCTATACTTTCTTTTACTACATATACCATATCATCCTCTGCTCCTAGGCTAAAATTAAATATAATGCCTTGCCCACCTCCAGCTCCAATTGCTGAAATAAAAATATTATTTTCATGACCTACTATAGTAACACTTAAACTTGCCCTATTTCCATTTCTCATAAAATATTTATCGTAAACCCTAACTGCTACATTTGTATCTTTAAAACTATAGTTACTTTCATCAACCAAATTCATAGTTATTCCACTATTATTAATATCATTCTCTAAATGATTAACAACTTCGTCAAAGTTCCCTATAATATTTTCTTGATATTTTGCCATGATTTAACCCCCTATATTAATGATCCTTGCTTTATTTATAATTTTATTATAAATTTCAATTAAGTAAGGTTCATCCGAATACTTATCTAATTCAGAAATTTTAATCCATCCTACATCACTAGTTTCAGCTTCATTTAATATCAATTTTTCATTTTCATCTGCTATTAATATATAAGAAATATTTAAATGTAAATGAGAAGATACATATTTTCCTCTTTTAACATGTCCATATACTGGTATTATGTCAATAGAGGCTATTGTATCTGTCAAAGGTAAAACTTTAGAAATTCCTGTTTCTTCTTTAGCTTCTTTTATTGCAATTTTCAACATTTCTCTATCACCATCTGCATGACCACCAGTCCAAGCCCAAGTTTTATAAATATTATGATAAATCATCAGTGCTTTATCCAAAGACTTATTTAATATTAATCCTGAACTTGTCATATGAGCTATTTCATTTTCCCTAGTCAGTATATTATCACAGAATTTATCTATATAGTCCAATATAACTTTTTTATCATTTAATTCTTGTTCATTAAGTGGATTATATTTTCTTATTTCTTCAATGTAGTTCATAATTTCTCTTCTCCTTTATACAAAGCCAAACATTGCTATAATTACATAAAAGCTAAATATTAAAATAATATTTAATAATAGGAACAACCATTGTCTTTTATATATACTAAAAATACTTCCTATTACTCCTAAAATAGGATTGATAAATATACTTACAATTCCTATAGGTCTAGGACCTTGCCCTACTAAGTTTTCTAAACTATCATAGGGAATTATAAAAGCTATAATTAATAAAACTATGCCTATTATTAATGTTAATTTGGGTATGATTTTAGTTTTCAATTTTCCGCCTCCTTAGATAATATATTCTCAATTTTCTCTCTCGTCTCTACTGTCAACCTTCCTTTTAATGCTCTTTGTAATAGATTTGGGTTTTTAATACCTTTTAAAAGAAGTTGTTTTTCTATTAGTTCTGATTTGTATTCTCTATTTGGAATCAGATTATATATTACGTACCAATCTTCTAAAGAAGTAAAAGGAATATTAACTCCATTAATAATTCTAAATTCAGATATAGAATTACCATTAAAATCATATTCAAATACTCCACTTTTATGCTTAATTGCAAATCCTGCCATTACATCAATATCAGTACCATCTATTATATACTCATAAAAATATTTAGTTGAATATATATCAGTTTTTTCCCATTTTTTCTTTTTACCAATACCTTTTAGTATTTCATCTGCTTTGTGAATATCCTTTATATCTACAAAAATATCTATGTCATTTGGTTTATCGATAAGTCCAAATTGATTTAAAAGTACTGAAGCACCTACTGCCCATCTTATATTTGAATTATTAAGTTTTTCTCCGATATAACTAAGTGTCTCAAGCATTTTATCTATCTCCTTCTATTCTAGCAAGCCCTACTTCTATTCTACCCCTAACTAAGGTATAATTCCAAATCCAATAATAATCAATATAGAATATATAAGCAATAATATATTTCCTCCAAAACCTATTTTAGATAATATTTTAATTATTCTATTTTTTGATACCTTTGAATTTTTAATATATAACTCTCCTAAGCGTAGATAAATTAATAATATAAATAAATTTAAAATACTTGAAAAAAATATTGGTAAAAGCTCAGATCCTTTTATCCTTAACCCTGACATTAAAGCAAATATACTAAAAATCAACAATAAATATGATATAATAATTAAAAAAATTCTAATAAATCTAACAAAAACTTTAATAATTCCACCTCGCTTTAAATTACCAGAATAAAGCACAAGATTCACTTCTTTTTCTTCCACCTTTTCATAGCGTTTTTGTAACTATATCAGTGTTATAACCTATTATTAATTTACATCTCTTTATCATATTTGAAACGAAAATATATTCCATAAATTAGACTAAATATAAATGCAAAAACAAAAATAAAAATAACTCTTAAATCAACTTCCATTAATCCAAGGAATGCAGTTAATCCTGGAAACACAAATATCAACATATCATATGTTTTAGCTTTTGCTCTATTAGCTATCATGATATTTCTTTCATCATTTTCATCAATTTCAATTTGTTCTTTAATATTTGGTTTGTTTTTAAGTGTCTTTTCAATCATAATATTACTAATGCCACGGCCAAATAAAACTGCCCCTAAACCTATACAAATATTAAGTAAAACTAATACAATGCCTTGTGAATATTGCCCTAAAAAAATTCCAATTACCGCTAATAATGCTCCTGCTAAAGTGAAAATTAAACTCCTTTTATTTTTTTCCATTTTATTACCTCCCTAGGCATAATGCTTTTACTATTTATATTCTTTAAGTAGTTTTTTAAATATAACAATTCCAATTACATACATAAATACTAAGAGAATTCCTAGATAAATAACCAATAAATCTGAATCTATTACATCTAAAGCACCAAGCATTCCAAATACTATTATAGAAATTCCAATAATAATTAAAGTTATATTATATGCAATACGACCTGAACGATTTCTTAAGTTTTCTTTCAGTTCATCTTTAAGATTTATCTGTTCTTCTTCTAATTTTTTCTTATACTCATCTCTTCTTTTAGGAGATGACCAATATAAGTATTTTAAAACTATACTTATACCCCCTATAACTCCTCCAATTGAAATACTAAATAACATAGAACCTAAAGAACTATCAATTCTAATAGTAAAAAATGAACTTATTACACCTATTAGAATATAAACTAATCCAATATACAAATTATCCTTCTTCATCACTATTTCCTCCTTTATTTGGGAAAAATATTTGCTCAATGTTTAACTCAAAAAAGTCTGATATCTTAAAAGCTAAATCTAAAGAGGGATTATACTTACCATTTTCTATGGCACTAATTGTCTGTCTTGAGACTCTCAGTATCTTTGCAAAGTCTCCCTGATTTAAACCCTTATCTTTCCTTAGTTTTTCAACTATATTATCCAAATATAATCATCCTCTCTTTTGCCAAGTTACCTTTACAATTATATTATCAATTCCTTTTATTTTTGTCAAGGTCCCTTTACAAAAAAATATTTTTAGCTTAAAAACTTTAAAATATAGAAAAAGGAGAAGCCATGATTATTCATGGTTTCTCCTCCTTTAATTATCTAATTATCTTTTTTATCTAAATCATTTTGCAAGTCTTTACATCTATTTATCCACAATATTTCATAGTCTTCTTTTGTAATTATTCTTTCTTCCAATTTAGAGATATTTATTAATTCAACACCAATTTTATATAGTGCAAATGCCCTAGTATGACCATCCGTAAAAATTATTCTTCCATTTAATTTTTTAATTGGTATAGGTTTATATTTTTTAAGAGTATTATGATTTAACCATTTAGAAACTTCTTTTAATTTATCCTCAGATATAAATAACTGGGAGGGCTGAATATCTAATATTTTCATTTTTAATGTTTCTGTCAATTGGTTTCACCTCTGTTTCTATGAAATATAATTTCTATTAAACTTATGGATTCTTGGGCTGTTCTAAATCTTCATTATCAAAAAAATTTGTCCCATCATTTGTGTTAGAAGCATTTAGACCAAACATAGAGATATACTTTTCTCCATCTATTTCATAATGAATTCTAATAATATTATAATACAAAAAATACTTTTCATATTGAGTTTTATATGTCTTTATCTTATAGCTATATCTTTTCTCTGTTTTTTCTAATTTATCTTTTATAATTTTATTATTTTCAGTAGTATAAGGAGCAGTATCTGCTGATTCTTCTGGAACTTCTATTTCTATCTCCGGTATACTATCTGTTTCTACCCTTTTCTCATCTTTAATAAAAGTTATATATATAATGTCATTATCACCTTTAAGATGAACTGCTGGGATATCACCTTCTACATTACCAGAAATTGTATCCATTATTTTTTCAATTTTATTTTCACTAAATTTCCTATATTCATCTTCTTGGTAAGTTCTGATAATAGGATTTCTAGTTTCACTTTTATCATTAATATCTACTTCTATTTTTACATTAGTTTCAGATATATTTCTCTCATCTTCTGGAGTGGGTCTAATTGCACGATCTATATAGAATATAATCCCCGCTAACACTATAAAAAATATTAATATTACAAAAAATATAATTTTAAGTGTTTTTATTGCTATAACTTTATTCATTTTGTCCCTCCTTATAATATATAGAGTTAAAGAATCATTGCTTGGCCATAATTATACTAATATGTAGTAGCCTTATACTAAAAATATCAATAGCTACTTAATCTTCATTCTAAATTTCAGCTTCTTGATTCTTATATAATGTCTTTATGACCGAAAATATACGCCCACCTGCCCAAACAAGTAAGATAGAGTATATAAGTCTACTGATTAAAGCTTCTTCATTACTAATTAAATTAGACATTACTGCAAAAACTCCTAAAAAACAAAGTATATCTATAAATTTATTGATTTTTTTATCCAACTTTAAACTACTCCTTTATAAAAACTACACATTTATTTTAATTTCTAAAATTCATATTCAAAATACTCTTTTACAAAATTAGCCATAGGTTTTTCATTATCATTTTCTATATAATCAAGGTCAGTATCATAGAAATATAAATATGCTATACTCTTTTTCTTATCAGATGTTCCAATCATACCAAATGATTTTGGGTATTCTCCATTATAATTGTTATTTTCATCTACTATTTTAAAGTCATAACTATTAATGGAAAACTCGTACTCAGGGATATAATATTTCCTTTCATCAGCATCGGAAACAACTTTTCGTTTTAAAAAACTATATATTTTTGTTAACTTTTCTTTTTCATTCTCATAGGTTTCTTCATCATGTTCAGCAACAAGAGTAATTGCATCTGACGCAAAAAGTATTATTGATTTATTATTATATTTATATGATATATTTTTGTACTCAGGTAAATCTTCAATATCAGGCATAAAATCTTTAACATCCGTATCAATATCTCTTCCATTATTAATATAATGGTTAATATCAGTACTAGATTTACTACATCCAGTAAACATTAGTATTGTAAGAATCAATAATATAAATAAATATTTATTTCTCATATCTAATCCATCTCCCGAAAAAATCTTTTGAATGTTTCATAATTTTTCAATTCTATGTAATAATATATGAAATTTATACTTAGTCTTCTTTCATCCTTTCAAGTATAATAGTAGCATGATTTCCGTCAACAGATGAAAACAATGCATTGCCACTTCCTTTTATGTTGCTTATAATATTAGATATTCTCCATCCTTTTTTTGCATAATCATTTAAAGTATCCTCTAATTCCTCGGTAAGGGTTAAGTTACCAAGATTACATTTAAAAACTTTATATTCATACATAGTAAATACATCTCCTTATATTTAAAAGATTGTCCTTATGGGTGTTGACCCCTTTTATTTGCCACAACTCTTAGATTAAATATTTTAAAATAGAATTGAGAAACAACAATTAATGCAAAAAAAGCTCCAGATATAATCAGCCTGTATGTTAAATTTGGAATTAAATTTACTAGAAATAATATAGGTACGATTAAAGGAACACTAATTCGGTAAAAGGGTGTTGATGTTATTTCTATTATATCTCCATCTTTAACTGTTATTTTATTACTGTTAGCTGTGAATTGTGTGACTTTTAAGTTAGCTTTACCTTCAGGAATTTCAATTTCTATATGTTCTTTCTCCTTAATACTAGCTGCTCTTTGTCCATTTAATTTTATCTGAATTTTTGAAGCCACCCCTAACCATCCAGTATTCCGTTTAATAATTATAGACAAATTATCATCTCCCTCTGTTGTCTTGTATTTATTTTAAAATAAACAATAAAAGAATTTATTCTTTATATTTTCGTTCCAAAAGTATGGGGGTTGTATTAACTACAATAGATATAATTGTCAAAATCCATAATACCCTTTCCATACCAGGAACTACATCTAATAAAGCTGACCAATCTTCTACTTTTACCCATCCAGATACAAGGCTGTATTCTGCACAAAGAGTCAATGCTGTAAATGATAATCCCATTGCCATGGCAAACTTATAATCCTTTCCAGTCTTATACATATACAAATTTATAAAAGTAGCTACTATAGCAATAAGCCCTAATATTATCCACATAATTATACCTCCATTATATTGTTATTTATGTCACATAGTATAAAGAATGTGTAATAAATAACTTCTAATTTATTACTCATCAGAGTTGCTTCCACTCGCTAATACTCCAAAGATAATCCCTAAGCTAAGTCCTAGAGGTAAGTTTTTAAATATTATTCCAAATGCACTTCCCAGTGAAATTCCTATTGCAAGATAGGAGCCTCTATTAGATTTATTGTTATCATCCATACATAACCTCCTCAAAGTTTTAGTTCGCTATATTCTACTATTATGACACCATTATAAAGAATATGTAACTTCTAATTTTACTTAAATTTCTCAGGTTTTTCAACTCTCATTTCTATTATATATCCACACTCTGTACAAATATCTGCTATTATAGGTGAACCAAACTTAAATCTACTTTTAATAGGGAACATGGAACCTTCTCCATAAGTATCTCCTTGACCAATTTCTTCACAACCACATTTAGGACATTTATCACTTTTAATCATTATACCACCTCGTTTTAAGATTCTTCGCTTGATCTCAGAATAACAATATCATTTTCTATGCTTGTATAAATTATATCATTTTTACCATTTAATTAAAAACATAAAAAAAGAAAAGCAGAAGAATCTTACTTTTTCTTCCACTTTCCTTTTAAATATTATTTTATTTTTCGACAACATATTTCCCCGGAAATATATCTATTCTACAGTAACCGACTTTGCAAGATTTCTTGGTTTATCGACATCTGCTCCTTTTAATGTAGCTACGTGATATGCAAGTAGTTGTAGTGGTATTACACTTAATATTGGTGATAAATCATCATCTATATTAGGTATATACATCACTTCATCAGAAGCTTGATCTATTGATGTATTATCAACTTTTGCAAGGGATATTATTTTTGCACCTCTTGCACTTACTTCTCTTATATTACTTACTGTTTTTTCAAATAATCTATCTTGGGTTGCTAGTGCTATTACTGGAGTTCCATCTTCTATTAAAGCTATTGTACCATGCTTTAACTCTCCTGCTGGCATTGCTTCAGAATGGATATATGATATTTCCTTAAGTTTAAGTGATCCTTCAAGAGCTACATCATAATCTATTCCTCTACCTATATAGAATATATGATTCTTGTTATATATTTGCTCTGCAAGTGAAATTATATTTTCTGATTTATCTAATATATCTTCTATTTTAGATGGAGTATCTCTTAAATCATCTATTAATTTGTGATACTTTTCTTTACTTATAGTTCCTTTTTTATTAGCCATATCAAGAGCAATCAGTGCCATTGATACTAATTGAGTAGTATATGCTTTTGTTGATGCTACGGCTATTTCAGGTCCTGCCCAAGTGTAAAATACATCATCAGCTTCTCTTGCCATTGTACATCCAACTACATTGGTTACGGCAAGGGTTCTGGCTCCTTTTTCTTTAGCCATCCTAAGTGCTGCTAATGTATCTGCTGTTTCACCTGATTGACTCACTACTATCATAAGTGTTTTATTATCTATAAATGGATTATTATATCTGAATTCAGATCCTACTTCTGCTATAACAGGTACATTTACATATTTTTGTATAAGGCTTTTTCCAAGTAATCCTGCATGATAAGCCGTACCACATGCTACTATATACACTCTATTTATATTATCTAAATCTTCTTTTGTTAGTGTTATATCATCTAATCTAATATCATTGTTTTTGTTTAATCTTGGAGATAATGTATCTTTTACTGCTTTTGGTTGTTCAAATATTTCCTTTAACATAAAATGGTCATATCCACCTTTTTCTGCAGCTTCTATATCCCAGTCAACTACATAAACTTCCTTTTCAATAGATTTTCCACATGTAGTCATAAGACTTATATGATCTTTTTTAACTATAGCCATTTCTCCATCTTCCATTATAAATATATTTCTAGTATATTTTAATACTGCTGGTATATCTGATGCAATAAAGTTTTCATCTTCTCCTATACCTATTATTAACGGACTATCTTTTCTTACCGCTATTAATTTGTCAGGATTTTCTTTGTTTATTACCCCAAGTGCATATGCCCCTTCGAGTTCTTTAACTGCTTTTTGAACTGCTTCTACTAAATCACCTTCATAATGCATATCTATAAGATGTGCTATTACCTCTGTGTCGGTTTCTGAAACACATTCATATCCATTTGATTTTAATTTTTCTTTTATTTCCATATAATTTTCAATTATGCCATTATGAACTACTGCAATATTTCCTGAACTATTAGCATGGGGGTGACTATTTCTATCTGATGGTTCACCATGAGTTGCCCATCTAGTATGACCTATTCCAATATTTCCTTCTAGTGATTCTTTTTCTAAATTATCTTTTAATACTTGAAGTCTTCCTTTATATTTTCTTAGACCTAAATTATCATTATTTAATATTGCAACACCAGCAGAATCATATCCTCTATATTCTAGTTTAGATAATCCTTCTACTAATATATCTGATGCTTGTCTGTTTCCTATATATCCAACTATTCCACACATTTTGTCTCACTCACTTTCCATTAACATATTTATTTTTTACTACCTGATAAGTGTTGTGCAAATAATTACTTATTTGTTTTACTTATCTTTAAGGGTAGTAGTATACCCCGAGGTACCCGCCGATAGATTCGATAAACCTCGTCCTCGTCTGCAATAAAACTTCTCCGTCCTTTTATTGCCCTGGCGCTTTTATTTTTTAATATAATTTTTTTCTTTTTCTGTAGCATCACCCCTTTTGCGGAAATTATAAGAGGGCTTTAGCCCTCTTAATTTAATCTTTCTTCTATTAAAGCAGCTAATTTATTAGCTATAGTTTTAATTTCTTCCTTATCTTTTCCTTCTATCATAACTCTAACTAACGGCTCTGTTCCAGAAGGTCTAATAAGAACTCTTCCTTGCCCATGGAATCTTTTTTCAAGATTTGTAATTTCTGCTTTTATTATTTCATCTTCTAAATAATTGTTTTTCTGAGATTCCTTTACTGTGGCATTTACTAAAACTTGTGGGAGTGATGTCATAATGCTCGCAAGTTCAGAAAGTGATTTTTGTTTTTCTTTTACTATTGATGCAAGCTTAAGCCCTGTTAGAAGTCCATCTCCTGTAGTATTATGATCTAAAAATATTATATGACCTGATTGTTCTCCACCTAATTTATAATTATTTTTAGCCATTTCTTCTAATACATACCTATCTCCAACTTTGGTCTTTAAAAGTTTCATTTCATTTTGTTCACAACAAATATCTAATCCTAAATTACTCATTACTGTACCTACTATAGTATCTGCTGTAAGTAATTCCTTTTCTTTAAGGTAAAGCCCACATACAGCCATTATATGATCTCCATCTACGATTTGTCCCTTTTCATCTACAGCTATAAGTCTATCTGCATCACCATCAAATGAAAGCCCAATATCTGCTCCTACGTCCTTTACTAATTTTTGAACTTCTTCTGGTTTAGTAGATCCACAATCTACATTTATATTTAATCCATTAGGCTCATTATGAATTACGTGTACTTCTGCACCTAATTCTTCAAGTAATAAGGGTGCCACCATAGATGCAGCTCCATTTCCACAATCTACTGCTATCTTAAGTCCTGTAAAATCTAAATCAAGTGTTGTCTTTAAAAACTCACTATAATCATTTAATGCATCCATTACAGTAGTTTTTCTTCCTACTTTTTCACCTGTAGGAAATACTAAAATATCTTCTCCATTTAATATGAAGCTTTCTATTTCATCTTCTATTTCATCTGTTAATTTAAAGCCTTTATTGTTAAAAAACTTTATCCCATTATATTCTACTGGATTATGAGATGCTGATATCATAATTCCTGCATGAGCATTGTATTTTCTAGTTAAATAAGCTATAGCAGGTGTTGGTAGTACTCCTACAGATAATACATCTACCCCTGCAGAACAAATACCAGATACAAGTGCTGCTTCAAGCATATCTCCAGAAATCCTAGTATCCTTACCTACAACTATCTTTGCTCTTCCATTTCCTTTTGTAAGTAAATAACCACCTATTCTACCAAGTTTATATGCAAGTTCTACAGTCAGATCTTTATTTGCTATACCCCTTACTCCATCAGTTCCAAACAATTGTCCCATTTAAAAAACCTCCCGATTTTAGATACTTTACTATAATATCATACTGATAAATTATACTCAAGCTCTTATTTGACAGTTTCATGACGATTCTTGTCGAATGAAATCGTTATTTAAAATATTATATATTATTTTAAAAGAAGATAGTTTCTAATATTAGAAACAGCCCCTTTATTTATATGCATTTATAGTATTTTATTATCCTATTTTCCATTTAAAATTTAAATTTTTCTATTATATTTTCAGGCAATATTGTATTTATATGTATACCTGTTGCAATTTCAAAACCTGCATAGGTTGAAAATCTCGGTATTATTTTTATCTTCCAATGAAAAGAGTCATTAAACTCATCTTTAAAGTAAGTATCAAAATAAATATTAAATGATATTTCTCCTATATTAATTTTATATTTTGAAAAAATGTTTTTAAATATGTATGCTAATTTTGATATTTCATTATCACTTATATTTGAAAAGTTCATTTGATGTTTTAAGGGTAAAACCATTAATTCATATCTTTCAGCTGAAGCAAAAGGTGCTAGGACTATAAAAAATTCATCTTTATAAACTATTCTTCAATTTTAATATATTCATTTTATGATTCAAATAATTTTAAAGAGTAGGCATATGCCTACTCTTAAAATTCTATATTTCTAAATCCCTTACCCTTAACTTCTTTACTTTCAGATATATTGATAAATGCATTTTCATCTATATTTGTAACTATCTCTTTTAATTTTCCTATTTGAGTTGAGGTAACTGTACAATAAACTACCTTTTTATCGTCATTTGTATATGCTCCTTCAGCATTTAAAAATGTAGCTCCTCTTCCAAGTTCTTCAAATATTTCTCTTGCTACTATTTCTGGTTTTTTTGATATAAGCATAACAGTATGATTTGTATCTATTCCAGTTTGAACCTTATCTAATATCTTATATCCTATATATAGTCCTATTAATGTGTACATTGCTAATTTTAATCCAAATAGGAATGATGATAATCCTATTACTAGTATGTTTACTCCCATTAATGCCTGCCCTATCTCTATATTTAGACGTTTTTTTAGTATAGCAGCTATAATATCTAATCCACCTTGTGAAGCTTTATTTCTAAACATTATACCCATACCTATACCATTTAATATTCCTCCAAATATGGTTTCAAGTAACAAATCATTAATTTGAATATTCGCTCCTATATCTTGTGTTAAATTTAATAATAGAGACATCGAAAACATCGATATAAAACTATAAAGTAAAAAATCCCTATCCACTGTTTTAAATCCAATTATAAATATTGGTATATTGAGTAAAAATACTAATAATCCTGTAGGAAGGTCTGTTAAATAATGTATCATTAGTGCAATACCACTAGCTCCTCCACTAAGCAAACTATTTGGTATGAAAAAACCATTAATTGCTATAGCACATAAAAATCCTCCTACAACTATTGATCCTAATCTTAGCAAGTGAGGCAAGTCATTTGAATCATCTTTTGAACTTGATTTAAACTTTGCCTTATTAGCAAGTTCCACATTTACATCTCCTTTTTTATTCCAGGTTTTAACCTGTTTTTCAACTTCATTATATATACTTACTACCTATATTTCAACTAAATAAAGCATTTATATTATTAATATATGGTAATAGTTCTGATTATTTTAAATACAGATTTATAAGATTTTATACCATTCATTATTATATGTTTAACTTGTGTTTTGTCTATAAATATGAATATTAAATATTTAAACTTTCATATATTTTTAGTATTATAAAACCCCTTGAAAAATTTTTCAAGGGGTTTTATTTAAACTATCTTACAGCTTCAGCGCCTTTTTCAAGTGCTTCTTTATTTATTGGTATTAAGTGAGACTTTGAATCACCAAATACTTTCTTGAATGCTTCAATTATTGAATCTATTTCAACTGCATTTGTAAGTTCTAAATATGCTCCAAGCATTATCATATTTGCTACTTTAGAATTTCCTATATCCATTGCTAATTCATTTGCTGGTATATAGTATACTTTTAAATCATCTCTTTTAGGTTTACTATCTATAAGAGAACTATTTATTAATAGGTTTCCACCCTTTATTATATCATTTTCAAACTTTTCAAGAGAAGGTCTATTCATAACTATTGCTGCAGTAGCTTCTGTAACTATAGGTGAGCCTATATTACTATCTGAAACCATTACATTACAATTAGCAGTTCCACCCCTCATCTCTGGTCCATATGATGGAAGCCAAGAAACATTTTTATTTTCTATCATTCCAGCATAAGTTAAAAGTTGTCCTATACTCATTACACCTTGACCACCAAAACCTGCTATAATAATACTTTCTTGCATATTATTTTACCTCCTTAGGTGAACATATATTTCCTAATGGATAATATGGTATCATATTGTCTTCTAACCATCCTAAAGATTCTACAGGTGTTAATCCCCAGTTTGTAGGGCAAGTAGATAATACTTCAACTATTCCAAATCCTTCTCCACTTAATTGAAGTTCAAATGCTTTTTTTATAGCTTTTTTAGCTTTTCTAACTTCTGGTGCATTGTGTACTGAAACTCTTTCTACAAATTTAGCTCCATCTAAAGTTCCAAGCATCTCTGATACACGAATTGGCATACCAACATGAACTGGATCTCTACCAAAAGGTGCTGTAGTAGCTTTTTGTCCAACTAATGTAGTAGGAGACATTTGCCCTCCTGTCATTCCATATATAGCATTGTTTACAAATATAGTAGTTATCTTTTCTCCTCTTGCAGCTGCATGAACTATTTCAGCTGCTCCAATAGATGCAAGATCACCATCACCTTGATAAGTAAATACAACCTTATCAGGATGAACTCTTTTTATTCCCGTCGCAACAGCAGGTGCTCTACCATGTGCTGCTTCGTGCATATCACAATTAAAATAGTTATATGCAAATACAGAACATCCTACAGGTGCAACTCCTATAGTTTCACCTAGTACGTCTAATTCCTCTAATACTTCACCTACTAATCTATGAATTATACCATGTGTACACCCTGGACAATAATGAGTAGGTATATCAACTAAACCATTAGTTCTTTCAAATACCTTTGCCATTACTTTTCACCTCCAGTAATTTTCTTTATCTCACTAACTATAGCATCTGGTGTTGGAACCATTCCACCTGTTCTTCCATAGAAATACACAGGTTTTTTACCATTAACTGCTATCTTAACATCATCTATCATTTGACCTGTACTCATTTCTACAGTAAGTACAGCCTTAGTTTTATCTGTAATTTCTTCAAATGCCTTATCTGGGAAAGGCCATAATGTAATCGGTCTGATAAGACCTACCTTCATACCTTCTTCTTCACATTTAACTATTGCATTTTTTACTATCCTTGAAGTAGTTCCATATGCCACAACAACTACATCAGCATCAGCTACATTGTAATTTTCATATCTAGTTTCATTTTTCCTTATTTCATCATATTTCTTTTCAAGCTTTAAAACATGATTTTCTAATACTTGTGGATCTATATATAATGAATTAATTATATTAGGCTTTCTTTTTCCTTTTGTACCATCTGTAGCCCAAGTTTTAGGTGCAATTGTTCTTTTTTTGGGTTCATTAAATTCTACTGGCTCCATCATTTGACCTATCATTCCATCCCCTATTACCATTACAGGATTTCTATATTGCTCTGCTACGTCAAATGATTCCATTACTAAATCTACTGTTTCTTGAATTGTAGCTGGTGCATATACTAAATGTCTATAATCACCATTACCTCCACCACGAGTAGCTTGGAAATAATCAGACTGTGCAGGCTGAATACCACCAAGACCTGGACCACCTCTTACTATATTTACTATTACACAAGGTAATTCTGCTCCAGCTATATATGATATTCCCTCTTGCTTAAGCGCTATACCTGGGCTTGATGAAGATGTCATAACACGTGCACCTGCTCCAGCCGCACCATAAACCATGTTTATTGCAGCAACCTCTGATTCTGCTTGTAAATATACTCCTCCTACACCTGGTAGTTCTCTTGACATATATTCTGGTAATTCATTTTGTGGTGTTATTGGATAACCAAAGAAATAATTACATCCTGCCTTTATTGCAGCTGCTCCTATAGCTTCATTACCCTTCATTAATACTTTAGCCATTTCTTCGCCTCCTATTATTTTTCTATTATTCTTTCAACTTCAATTACAGAGTCTGGGCAGATTGTAGCACAATTTGCACAACCTATGCATTTATCCATATCTGTTACTGTTGCTGGATGATAACCTTTTATATTTATTTTATCTTTATTCATAGTAGTAATATTTACAGGGCATACAGTTGTACATAACTCACAACCTTTACATCTATCTTCCCTGAAAGTAACTTTACCTTTTGCCTTTGCCATTTAAAACCCTCCCTTTATTAATTAACTCATCCATTCTTCTCTCATATACATTTTTATAGGAAAAATTTCTCCTTCTAAATCTTTTGGTAATTCTTTTGCAACTTTTTCTATACAAGAGATATATTTAATAGGAATATTTAATTCCTGTGATACCTTCATGCAAAGCTCTTGACCACGCAATACTTCTTCTACTGTTGTAGATTTTAAAAGATGAGTATTGTTTATGATACCTGTCACTTTTGCTCTGGATTGAAATTCAATGCTCTTTAGATAATCTATAGTTTTTTCTACTTCTGTTGTTTCAGGTCTATTTGCATTTATCACAAAAAACATATCATAATTATCTTCTTTAAAATATTGATGATATCTTCCAAGAGCACGTGCTCCAGCTGGATCTCCACCTACATCAAATACTGCTTCAAATGAATCATCTTGAAATGGAGTTAAAATTTCTCCTGATATAGCAGGTACATCTGAAGCAAGTCCTTTTATAGAGCTTCCAACCACTCTTATACCTAAATCCTTTAGAAACTCTTCCTTCTCCCTACTTCTAAAATAAGGATTTACAACATCTAAATCACAAATAGCAGTTTTTTTATTAGCCTTAGCTAATTTTATTGCATAATTAACTGCAAATTCTGTTTTTCCACTTCCATAGTGTCCTGTTATTATTCTTATTCTCTTATCATCTAGCATAAAATCATCCTTTTTATAATACTTTATATTCTTTAGCCTCTTCTTCACCTCTAAGAACCCTAAGACCACCTTGAGCAAGTGCAATCATTTCATCTTCACCAGGATATATGAAAACTTTTCCTATAAATTCAATACTTTCTTCTATCCACGAAATAAATAATTTATCATAAGCTATACCACCAGTCAGTATTATACCATCAACCTTCCCTTTTAAAACTGCAGCACAAGCTCCTATTTCTTTAGCTACTTGATAAGCCATAGCTTTGTATATTAATTCTGCCTTTTCATCTCCATTATCTATCATTTCATCAACTTCTCTTGCATCATTTGTATCAAGATAAGCTACAAGTCCACCTTGTCCTTTTATTCTTTTCTTTACTTCATCTAAAGTATATTCACCTGAATAACACATTTTTGCTAAATCTCCTGAAGGAAGACTTCCAGCTCTTTCTGGAGAAAATGGTCCATCTCCATCTAGTGCATTATTTACATCTACTACCTTACCTTTTTCATGTGCTCCTACTGAGACTCCTCCACCTAAATGTGCTACTATAAAGTTTAATTCTTCATAGGATTTATTCATTTCACTTGAAGCTCGTCTTGCAACAGCCTTTTGATTTAATGCATGAAAAATACTTTTTCTTGTTAATTCTGGTAGGCCTGAAACTCTTGCTACATCTTTCATTTCATCAACTACCACAGGATCAACTATAAATGAAGGAATATTTAAACCACTAGCTATTTCACCTGCTATTATTCCACCTAAGTTAGAAGCATGTTCCCCTGATACTCCTTTTTTCAAATCTTCTATCATGTTATTTGACACATTATATGTTCCACCAGCTATAGGTCTTAAAAGTCCACCACGACCTACTACAGCAGATAACTTTGTAATGTTAATTTCTTTCTCTATTAACGTTTTTAATATCAATTCTTTTCTAAATTCATATTGATCATATATATTTTCATAAGGTTCAAGTTCTTCTGAACTATGTCTTATAGTTTCTTCTAATATTAATTTTTCATTATCAAAAATTGCTATTTTAGTTGATGTAGAGCCAGGGTTTATTACAAGTAATCTATAAGGATTTGTCATTAATTCTCCTCCTTCATTTTTGATGCCATTAAAACACCAAGTGCTATAGAGTTGAATTTTGCTTCATCATCATCTGCTCTAGATGTCAGTACTACTGGTGCTTTTGCTCCAACTATAACTCCAGCAATAGAAGATTTAGCTAAAAACACTAATGCTTTATATAATATATTACCTGCTTCAATATCTGGCATTAAAAGCATGTCTGCATCTCCTGCTACAGTATGTTCTATACCTTTATGCTCAGCTGCTTCTTTTGAAATAGCATTGTCAAGTGCAAATGGACCTTTAACTATACAATTAGTTATTTCACCATTTTCATTCATTTTTGTAAGCTCTGCTGCATCTACTGTAGCTGGCATTTTAGGATTCACTTTTTCTTTTGCACATATTACAGCAACTTTAGGTTCGTCAATGTCTAATGAATGTGCTACTAAATTAGCATTTTCTATTATTTTTTTCTTTGCGTCTAAGTCTGGATCTATATTCATTGCTGCATCAGTAACTAATAAAATTTTATGGTAAGTAGGTAAATCAAAAGCAACTACATGACTTAATAAATTTCCAGTTTTAAGTCCTACTTCCTTATCTAATACTGACTTTAATATTATTGAAGTATCAACAATACCTTTCATAACTAAATCAGCCTTACCACTACTTACAAGTTCTACTGCTTTAAGAGAAGCTTCCTTTTTATCTTTAATATCAATAATTTCAAATTTATTTAAATCCATATCAATAGTCTTTGCAATGTTTTCTATTTCATCTTTATCTCCCACTAATATAGAATTTGCAATTTCCTCTTCTTTTGCTTTTTTTACAGCTTGTAAGACTTCTTTATCTTGTGCTACTGCTACTGATAATGTTCTAGGTCCTTTTTTCTTTGCTAAGTCTAAAATATCATTAAAACCTTTAATCATTCGTATACACCCTCTTCTTTTATATATTTTATTTTTCTTTTAATCTTCTTAGAGTATATTAGTTGCAATTTATATGCCAACTAATATAGCTTTAATAAGATAAGACTTGGAAAACATTTTCCCTTAGCTCACACTATTAGAGCTACTTGAAAATATTAGCTCTATTATGATTTTAAAAAAATAAATATTTGTGCAACTAATTGCATGCATTTTTTTGCACATCATAATGCTTTTTGCAATTAATTGCATATTTATATTCCATGTCTTTCAAGTTTATAATATAAACTTCTAATTGAAATTCCAAGTATCTTTGCAGTTAAAGTTTTATTGCCCTTATTCTCATCTAAAACTTTTGTAATATATTCTTTTTCTGTAGAATCCAATATTTCATTTAATTCTTCAAAGGATTGTTCATGTTTTCTAGTTTCTATATTCATATTCATATTTTCTTTATATTTTTCTGTTATCTTAGGTAAATGAGATTTCTCTATTTTATTTTCATTTAATCTCATATTTATAATAGCCCTACCTACTATATTTTCAAGCTCACGTACATTTCCTGGCCAATCATGTTTTTTCAAAATCTCCAATGCTTCATCTGATATATCATTAACTGCCCTACCATATTCCTGATTTAATTTTCTTGTAGAATTATATACTAAATCTCCTAAATCATCCTTCCTATATCTTAATGCGGGTATTATAATGGGTAAGACATTTAACCTATAATATAAATCCTCTCTAAAATTGCCTTCTTCCACTGCTTTTTCTAAGTCCATATTTGTAGCACCTATTATTCTTATATCTATATCTATAGATTCTGTATCTCCTACTCTAATTATCTCCTTTTCTTGCAATACTCTTAAAAGCTTAACTTGAATATTTGAACTAACCTCTCCTATTTCATCTAAAAAAATAGTCCCTCCTGATGCTTGTTCAAAAAGCCCTTTTTTCCCAGATTTCTTAGCTCCCGTAAATGCTCCTTCTACATAGCCAAAAAGTTCAGATTCAAGAAGAGATTCACTAAGTGCTGCACAATTAACCTTTACAAATTGATTGAACTTCCTATCAGATGCATTGTGAATAGCATGGGCAAAAAGCTCTTTACCTGTACCACTTTCTCCTCTTAAAAGTACAGTTGCAGGTACATCAGCTGCTTTTTTAGCTTTTTCTATAGCTTCTTTTAAAAGAATGTTATTTCCTACAATGTCTTCAAAAGTATATTTAGCTTCTAAACTTCTTATTATTTTTTTTGCAAGATTAAGTTCATCTGTTGCCTTCATTATATCAGAAACATCATGAAGTACACCTACACTCCCCTTTAGCTCATCATCAACTATAATTGGAGCTGCATTTGCAATTACTTCTTTTCTATTTGGTCCAACTTTTATCTTAGTGTTTTTTACCCTACTCTTAGTTTCTAGGACTTTTAGATGTATACTTTCACCTTCTGCTATATCGGCAGTAGCAATTTTTCCAATTATATCCTTCTCACTTAAACCTGTAAGCCTAGTGTAGGCAGGATTAATCATTAAATTTATACCATTTTTATCTACTACAGATATGGCATCTTGTGTAGCATAAAATATCCCCTCTAACATAGATTGCATTTCTTTTAAATTATTAACTTGATTTGAAAGTCCTTGAATCTCAGTTATATCTCTAAATACAGCTACAGCACCTATAACTTCATTTTTTTCATTTTTTACAGGCATTCTATTGGTTATTATCTTTATATTTCCTAAATCTTGTTCCCTATTTAATTCAAAATCTCCAGTTTCAAGTATATAGTTAAGTCTTGTATTTAATATTACCTTTTCCACTTCTCTATTTAATGCATAATCTTTATTAATACCCGTTAAATATTCAGCAGCTTTATTAAAAAGAGTAATTACGCCATATTTATTTATTGCAATCATAGCATCATGAGTTGAATTTAATATAACTTCTAATTCTTTTCTCATATAATTTCTCCTTAATTAACATTTTCTTCTTCAAGATTTTCATCCCTAATACTCTCTTCTTCTGTAGGGAGTGTATCTTCTGCTTCCTTATCTTCAAGTATTATTTTAATTTTTTTAGGAGTGATATTATCTATTATAACATCTTCTGGAGTTTTTACTTCAATATCAATATCATGTTCCCCTTTGGACAAATCTTTTACATTTATAAATAACTCGAAATCTTTTTTTTCTAGTTTGCTCATTATATCTTCAATTGCAGTTATAGCAATAATTATTTTTTCTTTAGAATCTTCAAATTTTAAATTTAAATTATCTTTTAAATTATTAATTTTAATTTCTTCTTTATCAAACTTAAATTCATTTTCCTTATTCTCTGAGATGTTGACAGATATTTCAGGTTTTTTATCTCCTACCAGATATACCCCTTCTGGTAATTCAAGCTCTACTTCTTCATTTAAATCCTCTGATTCATAACTGATATCAATAGGTTTGGTTTTTATTTTATCAATACCTTCTATTACATCTTCTCTTCCTTTTATAGTAATAGTCTTAGGATTTATTTCAATATCTGTAATCTCATGATTTATTAATGGATTTCCATTTATAACGGGTTCAATATCAACTTCTTTAAGCTTTAATATTGATACTTGAACATCTACTGTATTAGGATCCTTCTCCAATTTTGATATTTCATCTTCTTCGCTATTTAAAAGCTTCATAGGAACTGTAGTTTTTATATCATTTTTAATTCCATCGATATTTACAGTGGCTTTTACTTTATCTACATTATTAACTATGCTTCCAGGCCCCTTTACCAATACTTCAGAAGGGGATAAGCTTATTTCTCCAGGAGCATAACCACTAGCAGCTTCTCCTAGTAAATCAACAGAAATAGCCATTTGCTTTTCCACTAGCTTATCAATATTTACAGTAAGTAGTTCAGGAGAAGAATCTACTATTTTAGCATTATATAGGTCAGATATTTTTACAGGTATCTTGTTTATTCCATATCTATATCCTTTTAAGTCAATTTTAGCTGTGATATCGCTTGGCTTTATATTTATTACATCATTTCTTCTTCCTCTTACTTCAACTGTTATAGTTTCATCACTTATATCCATAAGAGTTAAATTGTTCATTTCCAAACTTTGTTCATTTAAGATATCAACTTTAACATTAGGAATTTGTTTTACTATGCTAGGATTAACTTCACTCATAACATATGTCCACATTATAAAGGCAAAAAATGCAGCTATTATTTTCATTGTAAAATTTTTGTTTTTAAGATCTACCTTTTTCATACTTATTCCTCCATCTGTCAATTAATCCTTGCTTCTTTTTAGCATGATGTTTATACATATTTTGGAGTATTTGTCTTAAGGTTTGTATATCTACATATCTAGATAATTTACCCCTATCAGCTATAGATATAGCTCCTGTTTCTTCTGAAACTACTATAGCAAGCGCATCTGATCTTTCAGAAATTCCAAGGGCAGCCCTATGCCTTGTCCCCAATTCTTTACTTATATTCATATTCTCACTTAATGGAAGAACGCAACCTGCAGCTCTTATTGAATCTTCTCTTATTATTACTGCACCATCATGAAGTGGTGTATTTGGTATAAAAATATTAATGAGTAATCCACTTGAAACAGCTCCATTTATCATATTACCCGTTTCTACTATTTCAGAAAGTCCAGTTTCTCTTTCAAATACTATAAGTGCACCAATTTTTTGTCTAGAAAGAGAAGCTGAAGCTTCTACTATTTCTTCTATTACATGTGAAATATCTTCCTCTTTTATTTCTATAAAAGATTTGGTGAAAAACCTACTTCTACCAATGTATTCAAGTGCTCTTCTAAGTTCTGATTGAAAAACTATTAATAATGCAATAACTCCTACATTCATTGTTCTTTCCAATATCCAATTTGTAGTAAAGAATCTCAACCATTCACTCATTTTTGTAGCTACAAGTAAAACAACTATACCTTTTATAAGTTGTTCTGCTCTAGTTTCCCTAACTAAAGTATAGATTTTATAAAAAGCAATTGCAACTATTATCATATCTATGATATCTCTTATGCCTATATTTAATATAAGTCCTTTAAAATACTCCAATTATAACACCTCTATATCTAATTTGATTTTTACTCTTATAATAGAATTATATTACATATATGATAATTTTAAAACCTCTAAATACAACTATATGCTAATTATTTAAGTCTAATTCCAAAATTTTAGGGATATCTTTAAGATATCCCTAAAATTTATTCTACTATTTCCACTTTCTCCATCAATTCCATAGTTTGATTAAAGGAATTTTTAAGTCTTTTTCTTATATCTACAGATAATTTTTCATCATTTACAAAATCAGCTACAGGAAGTATCTCATATTTGTTTCTACCATTTTCAGCATATTTATATACCCAGGTAGGTAGATAATTCACATCTTCTATAATTACTTCTTCTGTTTTTAAATTCTTTTTAAAATTAATATTTACCATTATACCATCTTCTGTGTAAATGTTATTTCTAACATTTGGCAAAGTTTCTCTTCTTTGATTTGATATGAAATTGCCCATAGAGTAGATTATAAATTTATCTTCTCCATCTTTCTTTATCATTTCAGATCTTTGTATTACATGAGGATGACTTCCTAGTATTACATCTGCGCCAAAAGAAAACATCTTATCTGCTAAGGTCATTTGAAATTCACTTGGGCTCCTACTATATTCATCCCCCCAATGAATAAATACTACAACTTTATCTGATACATTTTTAGCTCTTTTTATATCCTCTTCTATTTTTTCCTCATCTATTAAATTTATCATATATTCTAATTCTTCTTTGGATAATCTAGAATCATTTCCATTTAAACCATAAGTATATGATAAAAAAGATAATACAATTTCATTTTCTTCTTTTAATATAAAGGGTTTGTAGTCTTCTTTACTAGTACCTATATAATCCATGTCATTTTTTTCTATATTATTAATAGTATTTACTACTCCTATTTTACCCGTATCAAGAGAATGATTGTTTGCTGTAGATAATATATCAAATCCAGCATATTTCAAAGCAGAAACTGTTGAATCTGGGCTATTAAATGAAGGATAGCTTGATATAGGAAGACTATCTCCTGCAGTAGTAGTTTCAAAATTGCCTATAGCTATATCTGCATTTTCCAAATGCCTTTTCACTGGTTCGAAAACTTCTTTAAAATCATATTCTCCTGTAGAATTATTATATGCAGATTTAAGTTGAGATCCATGAAACATTATATCACCTGTAGCATATAATGAAAGCTTACTATACTCATCTTTTTCTTCTACTACAATGTCATCTTTTTTTATATCATCTTTTTTTATGTCATTACCACTATTATCTATATCTGAACAAGCTAAAAGTCCGAAGGAAATAGATAATAAAAGCATAATTATTACTGTTAATTTCTTCAAAGTTAATCCCTACTTTCGTTTATTTGCATAATAAACATTGTAATATCATCTTCTGATTCTGTTTCTCCTCTAAATTCATCTAAATCATCGCAAATTTTCCTTATTATTCCTTTTGAGTTTAAATAGTATTTATTTTTAACTAATTTTTCTAACCTCTCTAAGCTATATAATTCATCATTTTCATTTGATTCCTCTATTACACCATCTGTAAAGAACAATATCCTATCACCTTTATCTAATTGTATTACTTCATTAGTATATTCTGGAACAAATATATTTCCCAGCTTACATATAGGAAAGCCTTGTTCAAGGCTTAGTATATTTATTTCTCCATTTTCTTTAATATAGATAGGATTACAGTTATGTCCTGCAGAAGAATAAGTGAATTCATTAGTTTCTACATTTATAACTCCATATAGCATAACCATATGCGTCTCATCTGGAAAATTAGATTCATTAAATACTTGATAAAAATCCTTTAATACCTCTTTTGGGTCTAGATAAAATTCTTTGTCATCTTCAGTCTCAAGATCAAAAGGTGTCAAAACTCTATCAGCAAATATGGTAAGCATAGCAGAGGATACACCATGGCCTGATACATCTATCAAAAACATACCTACATGATTTTCATCTATTTTAAAATATTTGTATGAATCTCCACTTAACTTACCCCATGGTACATATTTAGAATGAAAATCTATATTTAAATACCTTTCATGTTGCTTCGGTATTAAAGCCATTTGAATTTGTTTTGCAGCATCTAATTCCTTTAGCATTCTGTTATTTATATGTTTCAGTTTATAATTAGTCACATCCATTTCTTCAGCTTTTTCTTTAACTTCTTCTTCAAGATTATTTACATGCATATTAAGTTCTTCTCTCATCTCTGAAACTTCAATATAAGGTTTTTTAATGTTTTCAACAAACAACACCTTAAATATCATGAAATAAGCAATAGCCTTTAATACATGTCCAAGTAAATTTATACTATCATGAACATTTATATACATAGTAAATATTAATTCAGAAGCTATTGCAACTATAAGTGCAATAATCATATTTATATTTAATTCTAGAAATTCTTCTTCATTTCTCTTTTTTATAATGTATATAGATGAAATAATTAAAAATATAATAAAATATTCTAATATAATTTTAGTACTAGTTAATCCATTTATTTCATCAAAAAACCTAGGTATTAGGACACTATCATATATTACTAAATATCCTAAAACAATAGTAACAATAGTATTTGCTAAAAGAATATATCTCTTACTTATAATAGATTTTGTTTCTCTTTTAAAGAATAGCGCACTTAATACTCCAAGTGCCATTGTCATTCTAGCAAATATCCAAAAAGCTGTAGCTTTTTGGGGTAAATTTTCAGTGAAAAACATGGGCATCCCTGAATAAGATAATAAATGCATTATATCTAAAAATCCTACCATGAAAAAAGTGTTTGCAAATATTACATTCCTTATACTACTTGTAAAGTCATAGATATTATATAAAGCTAGAAATATAGTAAATGAAACCAATACACTTAGTATTTCAAGAACTGTATGTAATACTAAAAATAATGATTTATCCAATGCTATATTAAAAAACCCACTAAATCTCACAACCATTATTACTATTATAGAAATAAAAATCACAGAAATTATTTTTAAATTAGATTTATGTATATTTAAATTCATTTTATTTTCTTTTATCATTATAGTCCTCCATTGTAAATGAATTTATACTCAATTATACTCATTATATCAAATAATTATAAAAAGCGACAGTTTTTTAATTATTTTTGTCTTTTTATATAAAACATTTCATTAATTAGGAATTAATGTTATAATTAATTTAAAGTATAATGATTTATTAAATCCAATTAGGGTATTAGGGGTGAAATATAATGAGAAATAATATTCTTATAATAGAAAGTTCAAACAAAAAAATAGATCTCCTCAAAAATTTAATCTATAGGGCATTTTCTAGGAAAAAAACTATCATACATACATCTATAGATATTGAGTCTTCTTTAAATGTTGTAGAAAACTATTATATTGATTTAATAATCATAAATTTAAGCTTAAACTCAGAGAAAATTTTAGAAACTCTAATAAAAATAAATAATTTAACTTCTGATAGACAGTTTAAAATCCCCTTATTAATTTATAATGGTTTAAGAGATAAGCATATTATAAAGAAAAGCTTTGAACTTGGAGCTATTGATTATTTTTTTGATAAATTAGAGTCAGAAGATATTTCTTATCTTTTTTCCCTTAAAATTAAAAACTCACTTAAAATTTGTAATTATAATAACAACTTAATTAAAGAAAATAATCAAAATAAAAAACAATTAAAATTAGCCAATATCCTTCAGAAATCTCTTATGATTAATAAGAAAGTACTGCCCAGTATAGAGGTCTTTGGAAGATATATACCATCTACTGAAATAGGTGGAGATTCTTATGATGCTATTGACACTGATGGTAAGACATGGTTCATGATAGCTGATGTTATGGGTCATGGAGCAAGTGCTGCCATGGTTTCATTCATGGTAAAAGCTCTATTTAATCAACTCGCAAATATTCACAAAACACCAAAAACTTTATTAAATGAAATAAATAGAACTTACTATAAAATGTTTGAAAATAAAAGTGATATTATTTTTTCTATATTTGTAGGTACAATTTATAAAAACAAATTAACTTACTCTTCTGCTGGACATCCGTATCCAATATTTTATAATTCACAGGATAAAACTACTTATTTTTTAGATAATAACAATATATTAATTGGCATAGTTCCTCATTCAAATTTTTCTCAGAAATCTCAAATGATAAGTAAGGGCGATATCATTTATTTGTATACCGATGGTTTATATGAACAAATACCAGAGATGAGGGATATTAATTTAATAAATAATTATATTAAATTAAACCATAAATTACTTATTAACTCTCCAGATATATTTACAAATAATATAATAAAAGAGTTTACTAACAATGAAGAAATAGAAGATGATATAGCAATTTTGGCATTAAAAAAGAAGTAAGGATTTAAATCCTTACTTCTTTTTTATATTATTTTGTAAAAACTGTGAATCTTTCTCTTTTTGCACCACATATAGGGCAAACATCTGGAGCACCATCTATAGCTGTAAATCCGCACACATCACAAATATGTACATCACCTATATCATAGTCTTCCCCATTATCTACTGATTTTTTAGCTTCTAAATATAATCTTTCATGCACTTTTTCTGCTTCTAAAGCATAATGCATTGACGTCATAGCTGCTCTTTCTTTTTGCATTTTAGCAACTGCTAAATAAGCAGGATACATTTGATGAATTTCAAAATGCTCTCCATCTGCTGCTCCTTTTAAGTTTTCAGAAGTAGAACCTATTCCAAACCCTCCCATAGAAGCAACTAAATGATCACCTTCCACATTTTTAAGTGCTGTAAAATGATTAGTAGCATGTACCTCTTCTGCATAAGCTACTGCTATAAATAACCTTGCAACATTTGGAAAACCTTCTTTTTCAGCTTTATCAGCCCATATTCTATATCTCATATGTGCTTGCGATTCCCCACCATAAGCAGATCTTAAATTTTCAGCTGTCATTTCATTCATAATAAAATTCCTCCCTTTAATAAATTGTTTAGTAAATCTTGCCATTTAAGTTTATACCCATCATATTTAAAGTTAAACTTATAAGCTTATTATATACTATTTAACTTATAAAATCTTTACAAATTCATTATTTAAAATTTTTTAACTTTAAAAATTTAATTTTATCTTTTTTATTTTTATTTTTTTCTTCATACATTTTTTCATCAGCAGTTTTTAAAACCTTTTCTATGGTTTTTTCTCCATTTTTTATTAGATCCCAACCCATAGATATACTCATTGTGAATTCATTATAATTTTGATTGTAATTTTTTATAGATTCTTTTATTCTTTTGACTAAATTTTTAACATCATCTTTATCTATATCATAAAGAATAATTGCAAATTCATCTCCGCCTATTCTTGCAATAGTATCATTTTCTCTAAGCGATTTTTTCAAAATATCTGCTGCATCTTTAAGATACTTATCACCCATTAAATGGCCCATATTATCGTTTACATATTTCATATCGTCAAGATCTGCCATAATAATTGCAAGGATGAGTTAATATATGTAAGCCATCAAATAAAGCTACAAAACCATAAGCAAGTCCTAAAAAAGTGAAATATTGTTCTTGTGATATTTCATAAGTATTTAAAGCTATTACAGCCATAGACACTCCTGTAGTTGTTGCAAATATATTTGATATTACTTGAAAAAAAAGAAAGTTTTTAAATGATATGTATATTAATATTCCAAGAAAAAAACTGAATATCACTATAGAATATAATAAACTCTTATTATTAAGTGCTTTCTGTTTATTTAACATATTATCAACTTCAATATGGGTATAAAGTCCTATAAGGTCTTAGTGATTTATACCCAATGAGTTGATGGTGTAACAATTTTTCTAATTAATTGTCAAATTTATCTAATTATATGAATAGATTAACATCAGAGTCCTCTGCTGCCCCTAAATAATTAGCTACTCCTCCTATTTCTACTCCATCAATTAGTTCTTCTTCTTTTATTCCCATAACATCCATACTCATAGCACAAGCCACTACATTTACTCCATTTTCCATTGCTTTAGATATCAAATCTTCAAGGGAATCAATGTTTTTATCATTCATAACCTTCCTTATCATTTTTGAACCCATACCTGCCATATTCATACGAGAAAGTCCTAGCTTTTTGCTTCCTCTTGGCATCATCTTAGCAAACATTTTATCCATAAATCCTTTATCTGTATGAACCTTTTCATCTTTTCTCAAAATATTAAGTCCCCAAAATGTAAAGAACATTGTAACATCTCTTCCCATTGAAGCTGCACCATTTGCAATGATAAATGAAGCTATAGCTTTGTCTAAATCACCACTAAAAACTACCATACTTTTATCATGGCTTTTTTTAAAATTAATTTGTTCATCTTGAACTTTAGATTTAGATTTATCATTACCTTTTTTTAATAGGGCTGCAAAGGATTTTTCTCTTTTTTCTGTTTTTACAAGAGTATTTCCTGTTTTATTTGCCCATGTTTTTATATCACTCATAAATCCAGGATCAGTAGCTTCTACTTCTAATATATCTCCCTCTTCTAATTCTTTCATTTTTTTAAATACTTGCATAATAGGTCCTGGACATTGAAGACCACAAGCATTTAATTTTATAGTTTTAATTTCTTTTTCTTCAATATTTTTAGTGATTTCTGGATTTCCATATTCATCATAATTTATATCTGTATTACAACTTTCAATTGCACAATCATCATCATTACAATTCATACAACTATAGGTGGAATATCCTCCATTTAAATTTTTGACATTTTTAAATCCATTTTGAGTGAGTATTCTAGCAGCAATATATCCCCTAACTCCTATTGCACAATATACTATTATTTCTTTATCCTTATCTATTTCATCTAACCTATCTCTTAATTCATCTATAGGTATGTTAATAGAATTTTCAATGCTTCCAAGTTGTGTCTCAATATCTTCTCTCACATCTAAAATTATAGTATTATTTAAATCTAAATCTTTAATTTCTTCAAAATTAATTACATCTACAATACCTTTTAATATATTTTCAGCTGTAAAACCTGCCATATTCACAGGATCTTTTGCTGAAGAATATGGAGGAGCATAAGCAAGTTCTAATTTTTTCAAATCATAGATAGTCCCATTAAATCTAATAGCTGTTGCTATTACATCTATTCTTTTATCTACGCCATTGTATCCTACAATCTGAGATCCTAATATTTTTCCAGTCTTATCAAAAATAAGCTTTATAGTCATAGGTATAGCCCCAGGATAATAACCTGCATTTGATTTTGAATGTATTAATGCTACAAAATAATCTTCCTTATATTTTAAAGCATTTTTCTTTAATGTTTTTTCATTTATTCCAGTATTTGCAACTGTTAAATCAAATACCTTTGCAATTGATGTGCCTTGAGTTCCTTCATATTTTTCATCTTTACCAGCTATGTTATTTGCAACAATTCTACCCTGTTTATTGGCAGGTCCTGCAAGTGGAACCATTGTTTTTTCTTTTGTATTAAAATCAATCACTTCTATAACATCCCCTAATGCATAGATGTTTTCATCTGAACTTCTTAAATACTCATCTACTATTATTCCACCACGAGCATTAGTTTTAAGTCCTGCGCTTTTTGCAAGTTCTGAATTTGGTCTTATTCCAATTGAAAGTATTATAATATCAGCTTCTACTTTTTTACCAGATTGAAGCACTATTGTTGTAGTTTCATCATTATTATATACAAATTCTTTTACTCCATCTTCTAATATCAAATTCACATTTTTACTTCTTATATGATTATGTGTTATTTGTGCCATCTCCTTATCAACCGGAGCCATAACTTGATCTGCCATTTCTACTATTGATACTTCCATACCTTTATCATGTAGATTCTCAGCCATTTCAAGTCCAATAAATCCTCCACCAATAACTGCTGCTCTTTTAGGGTTTTTATTATCCATATAATTTTTTATATTATCAGTATCTGGAATATTCCAAAGTGAAAATATATTTTTGGCCTCTATTCCCTTTATGGGCGGCTTTAGAGGAGTTGAACCAGGTGATAGGACTAGATTATCATAGCTTTCTTTATATTCTTTATTTGTATTTAAATCTTTTATTGTAATTTCTTTATTTTCCTTATCAATATCTATAACTTCATTTTTTACTCTAACATCAATATCAAACCTTTTATTCATATCTTCAGGTGTTTGAAGAAGTAAATCATCTCTTTTTTCTATAGTTCCCCCTATATAATATGGCAATCCACAATTTGCAAAGGAAATATATTCACCTCTTTCTATCATTATTATTTGTGATTTTTCATCCATTCTTCTAAGCCTTGCAGCAGTACTAGCACCACCTGCAACACCACCTACTATTATTGTTTTCATTTAATTTCCTCCTATAACATAATATTTACATATTCAAATAATGCGATTTTACAAGTAAAATTAATTCGATATTAAGATATGTTATTTTAATATCGAATTAATAACATTTTTTGCATCTTCATTTTTTACATAATAATTTATTTCTGTTCCATTTCGCTTACCTTCAATAATTCCTGCAGCCTTAAGTTTAGTTAAATGTTGGGATATGGTAGATTGAGGTGTATTTAAGCAATTCTTAATTGTAGTAACATTTCTTCCCTCTTCTTCCATTAAACCTTGAACAATACATAGCCTTATGGGATGAGCTAATGCTTTTAATATTTCTGACTTTTGATTAAACAAATCTAAAGCTTCTATATCCATATTTCCCACTCCTAATATTATTATATTCTAATTTTACGATATATTACTTGATTTTGCAAGTATTAGTTTAATTTTTTTATTATTTATGATAGAATATAAAAAACCAATATGTTAAAATCTTATTTAATAATTCGTTTATTACTTTTTTTCCATATATTTGAAATTTTTATATTTTCGGAGGTGACCTATTGAAAAAAAAATTATTTGCTCAAATTGACAAATCAGAAAACTCAATAATTAAATATGTTCTATTGATACTTCCCATATCATTTTTAATAGCTGGTCTTTTATTAGATGATATTGATACTATATTAAAAGGTTTAAATACCATAATGTGGAGTGAAGACATACTCTTAACTGACTATTTAGAGGTCTCAGGTATTGGAGCTACACTTATAAATTCAGCTATTCTTACTTTTTTCAATATATTTTTACTTCATAAATTAAAGGTTCCTATAAATGGTACAGCAATTGCAGGAGTTTTTATAGTTGCTGGCTTTGCTTTCTTTGGAAAAAACATATATAATGTGTGGCCAATATATATAGGCACCTTTCTCTACTCAGTTTATCAAGGGAGAAAATATCGTTCTGTTATATACATATCCATGTTTGCTACTTCACTTTCACCTATAGTAAGCCAACTATCATTTGGACTAGGACTTCCATTACTTGAAGGTATAACACTCGGATGGATTTTTGGAATAGGCATAGGATTTATAATAACTCCACTTTCAGCTCATTTAGTCCGTGCTCATGATGGATATAATATATATAATGTTGGTTTCACATCAGGTTTTATTGCGACTGTCCTTATTGCAGTACTTCGTAGCTATGGACTAGATATTAATACACAATCCATATTATCAACAAAGTATGATATTTTTTTTAAAATAGCTTTATCATCTTTTTCTCTTATTCTTATAATTATAGGTTACATTTTAAATAAAAAAAGTTTTAAAGGTTATAGGGAAATATTTGAATACTCGGGTAGACTAGTTACAGATTTCATTTTACTTATGGGGATAGGAAATACTTTTGTTAATATGGGAATTATGGGGATTATATCTATCCTTTATGTTATAATATCTGGAGGAGTAATTAATGGTCCTGTGGTTGGAGGAATTTTAACCGTTATAGGATTCTCTGCCTTTGGTAAACACCCTAGAAATACAATTCCAGTACTGCTTGGAGTATTTGTAGCAGGATTTTTAAATATTTGGGATTTAGATTCTACAGTTGTAGTAATAGCAGGATTATTTGGTACTACACTTGCTCCTATAGCCGGAGAATATGGACCCTTTGCTGGATTCATTAGTGGATTCCTTCATTTAGCTGTAGTTATGAATATAGGAGTAGTTCATGGTGGAGTAAACCTATATAATAATGGTTTTTCAGGTGGAATTGTAGCATCTGTAGTTGTTCCAATACTTGATACATTTTCGAAAGGAGAATAAGATTGAAACATGATATTAAAAAGGTAAGTAAAATAATAGACGAAATGTCTACATTTTGTCTAACCCATGGAGCAAATACTATGAACATGATAGTAGAAAACAAAAAAAACTTTTTTAAATTGACTTTTGATATAGATTGTATGGATAACAATGATAAAAAAGTAAAGCTTCTTAAAAGATTATTATCAGTTCCAAGACAATTTGAAATGGAAGAGTTTTATTGGGAACTTACAGGTGAATCTGATCATGATACTGAACTAAGTATGGTCGGCATGATGGTAGATGAAGTAGAATTTATACAAAAAGATGAATCTCTTAGAATAATTTTATATAGAAACAAATAGCCCTATATGCAATGGGGCTTTTTTTATGCCATTTTTTATTCACACATATAGATTAATGTGAGTATTATATATAGAAACTATTTTCTATAAGGAGTTGAAAATATATGTATGATAAAAAGTATGAAGAAAAGGAATATAAAAGCCCTGAATACAGATTAGCTAAAGCTTATGTTCCTTATCAAAAAATGTGTAAGGTATATGATTTAAAAGAAGCTTTATGCAAAGGGACCTTATTCCCAGAGCTATATATGCCATATGAAATTCATGATAGAAAAAAAAGATGCTAATAGGAGGTATTTGTAATGAATGATAAGCATTTAGATTTATTAGAAGAAATTATGAGAGTAAGTTTTGCTTTAGTTGAAACAAACCTTTATCTTGATACTCACCCTTCAGATGAAAAGGCTCTGATGCTTCACAACACTCTTTCAAGACAATATAGAGATTTAAATGAAGTATATACTAGAGAGTATGGACCTTTAACCTATACTGGTATGAGTATGTGTCCATGGGCTTATGCTACTACCCCTTGGCCTTGGGATATTGAATATAGAAAATGCAAATGGGATTAAGGAGGTTATATTATGTGGATTTATGAAAAAAAATTGCAATATCCTGTAAGAGTAGATTCCTGTAACCCTACACTTGCAGCTATGATAATAGAACAATTTGGTGGAGCAGATGGAGAACTTTCAGCAGGAATCAGATATTTAACTCAAAGATGGACCATGCCTACAAATCAAGCAAAAGCTATACTTACAGATATAGGCACAGAAGAACTTGCTCATTGGGAGATGATTGGTACTATAGTTTATAAGCTTACTAAAGATGCACCTATAGAAAAAATTAAAGGTACACCTTTTGAAGCTCATTACGCTAACCATGGTAAAAGTTTATATCCTCACAATGCAGCTGGAGCTCCTTGGACTGCTACATTCTTTAACTCAAAGGATGATCCTATAGCAGATCTACATGAAGATATGGCAGCAGAAGAAAAAGCTCGTGCAACTTATGAGCATCTTATAAGGTTAAGTGATGATCCAGGTGTTAGGGATACACTAAGATTCTTACGCGAAAGAGAAGTAGTACATTTCCAAAGATTTGGAGAAACACTTAGAATAATTGAAGATTATCAAAATAGCAAAAAATATTATTAAATAAAAGACCTCCAAAGTTTGGAGGTCTTTTTAAATATTGTTAAAATAATTTCAAAATGATATACTTAAAATAATTATATTGAAAATTAAATTTATGGGGGTATCATTTATGGATTTAAAAAATAAAAGTCTCATTCAAATTCATATAGCAGTATTGTTTTTTGGGCTTTCAGGATTATTTGGAAAACTTGTTTCTCTACCTTCATTAGTAATTGTATTTGGAAGAGTTATATTTGCTTCAATTTTTTTACTTATTGTTTTACTTTACAAAAAGGAAAAAATTAAATTAAATGATAAAAAAGATTATTTTTATTTTATAATATTAGGTTTAATCTTGGCTATTCATTGGGTTTCATTTTTTTTGAGCATACAATTATCAACTGTCGCAATAGGACTTCTAACATTTTCTACTTTCCCAGTATTTGTTACATTCATAGAACCTGTTTTTTTCAAAAACAAAATTAAAGCTAAAAATATTATAATTGCATTTATTACATTCTTAGGTATTGTACTTGTAATTCCTGATTTAACTTTTGAAAATAGTATGACACAAGGTGCAATAATGGGTGTAATAGCTGGATTTACATTTGCTATACTTTCTGTATTAAATAAAAAGTATGTAAATGAATATAAAAGTTTAGTAATATCATTTTATCAATGTTCTGTAGCTACAATAGTATTGTTT
>NZ_JBQCYD010000017.1:42761-49679 GCF_052088025.1 Senegalia sp. (in: firmicutes)
GTATTGTTTTTACAGGAATATCCCACACCTTATTTATTAGTGGATTAAAAAATATAAAAGCTCAAACTGCAAGTATTATCGCAAGCCTTGAGCCCGTATATGGAATAATTGCTACCGTTATATTATTAAATGAAATTCCAACATTAAGAGAAGTTATGGGTGGCATAGTTATTTTAACTATGGCAACCTATTCAACATTAAAAACAAAAGATAATACTTAGAAATAACAATAAAGGCTAATATTTTTTAGCCCTTATTTTATATCTTGTATTATATTTTTATTTGTTGCAGGTGTCTTTCTAGTTAGAATATATATACTAACTATGCTTGCAATAGTTAAAAGCATTATCCTAAGGATAGCTTTGTCTATAATAAATATTACAGAAAATCCTATTGTAATCCATATCAATAATATTGCCCTTCTTTTAGCTTTCTTTGGTATTCCATTACCACTCATATAATCAGCTACATATGGAGATAGATATTTATTGTTTAATATAAATCTATATAGTTTATCACTACTTTTAACAAAGCAAGCCAAAGATAATAATAAGAAAGGAGTAGTTGGAAGTACAGGGAGTATTATTCCAATGCTTCCTAGAACTAGACTTATACTCCCTATTATAATCAATATTGCCTTTTTCATATTATTCATTTCCTTTTTCTTTATCTATCCTATCTACTATTTTAGATATTAATTCATCTGTATCTAAATTCCCTCTTTTACTTATCATTTCTAAAGTAGCCATCTTAGACATTGTTTTAAAAAGAATAGGATTTTTTAGTTTTTCAAATTTAGGAGATATATTTAATAAAAAATCCTTTATATATGGATATTCTTCTATTAAATCTCCTATTATCATTTCAGAACTTATATTATATCTATTAGATTTATCATTCTTGTCATTAGTTACTTCTTCTCTTTTAGTGTTTTCCCATGATATAAGCCTTTTGCTACCTTCAAGTTTTCTTATCCTTGTAACATCTTGCATCATTTCAAGTACTCCTCTAAATTTACCTTTCTCATCTCTTACTGCATTGTAAATGATATATATGAATTTATCACCCATATCAATCCAAAATTCAGCTTCATCTTGTTCTCCTTCTCTAAATGCTCTTATTATCTCTTCTACCATCTCTACACTTTCCTTTGGATGGCAATTTTGAACTTTTCTATTTATTACTCCAGGACTTCTTGGAAATATCCTATGTTTTGTGTCAGTATAGAATTTTGATATTTCATTTTCATCTACATATGATAAATCCACTTGCATATGTTTAAATATGAGATTTATCTGTTCTAGTGTAAGCTTTCCTTGGCTTACATCTAACGCTTTATCATTTTCTATATTTTTTAATGATCCATGTTTTATTAGTAAATCCTTTAAATCATTTAAAAGCTCTTTGTTTGTATTAGTTTCATTTTTGTTGTTTATATTCCCATATGATGGAGGAGTATCTATTAGAGCATATCCTATTTCATCATCACCTTTTCTCATTTCTATAAATTCTTCATCAGATATCATATCTATTGCTGTAGGATATAATACATCTTCTTCTTTTTGCATCATATCTTCTACTATATCTATTACTTCATCTTGCATATTCAAGAATTTTTCTTCTTCATCATTTTTTAAATGTTTTAAGGACTGTTTTATTTTATCTTCTACAACATCATCTAATGTCCACATTATTTTAGAAGGTTTGTCAAAGCCTTTCTTTTCAAATGCAGGAAAAAGTTGATTTTGTTTTCTTGAAAAATGAGTTTTTATCTCTAATAATTTATCATATATTTCTAGCCATTTATTTTTTATGAATTTTTCATTTTTCATGATTTCTATTTCTTCTAATACTTTTCTTATAGCTTTTACTTCTTCTAAATAAGTATTTATAGGATGACCTTCTTCTAGTTCTAATTCATTCGTAACTAAAATGTCTTCCACTATAGATATAACTTCTTCTATTCTTTTTGTTAAATCATCATCATTGATTTCATAATTCCCTATATATTGTTCACATAAGGCAAATTCTTGTACTGTTATTCTATCAAAAGAACTATTTATTTTTTCTTTTGCTTGTTGATGATTTATATTTCCTTTTAAATAGTTTATTAATATATTAGTGATTTTTTCTATCTTTTTATCATCTAATTCTAAATATTTATTCATTTCCTCTTCCAAATTTATCACCCTTTCATCATTGATAACAATTATCATTAACCTTAACTTTATCATACACTTATTAAATTTAATATGATATAAATCAATATTTATACTATGCTAAAAGACTTTCTCAAAGAATGAGAAAGTCTCTTAAATTATAAACTCATTTGATATATTTTAAATACATCTTCTTTTTCTAGTGCTTTAAAACTACCTAGAGTTCCACGTGCAACTGCACCTTTAGCCATTTCATCTAAATGTTTATCATCTATATCTACATCAGATAAGGTAGATGGCATATCTAGAGAGTTAAAGAAGTCTCTAGTTTTTTCTATTGATGATTTTGCTATTTCAAATTTATCTTTTGTTTTATCTATATCCCATACATTTATTCCATATTCCACAAATTTATCTACTGTATCTTCTGAAAGTACATATTCCATCCAATATGGAAATAATATTGCAAGACCTACCCCATGGGTTATGTCATAATATGCACTTAGTTCATGCTCTATCTCATGAGCTGACCATTCTGTTTCTTTTCCATAAGCTAAAAGACCATTAATAGCTAAACTCCCAGCCCACATTAAATTTGCCCTTGCTTCATAATTTTCTGGCTCAGACATTACTTTTGGTCCATAATTTATACAAGTTTTTAATACTGCTTCAGCCATTCTATTTTGAAGGTAAGCTTCATTTGTTTTAGAAAAATACACTTCAAATACATGACTCATTATATCTACTACTCCTGCTGCTGTTTGATTTTTAGGTACGCTAAATGTATAAGTAGGGTCAAGTATAGAGAATTTTGGAAATATATTTGGACTTCCTGTTCCTAGTTTTTGCTTTGTTTCTGGATTTGTAATAACTGCCCCTGCATCCATTTCTGATCCAGTTGCTGCAAGTGTTAAAATTGTTGCTATTGGTAGTGCTTTATAAATTTTTCGTGGATCAAGCACTATATCCCAAGCATCACCATCATAATGAACTCCAGCTGCTATTACTTTTGAAGCATCTATTACACTTCCTCCACCTACTGCAAGAACTAAATCAATATCATTTTCTTTGCAAATTTGTATGCCTTTTCTTACTGTATCAATTCTAGGATTTGGTTTTACTCCTTCTAATTCAAAATATTTTATATGATCATTTTTGAATATCTTTACAATATCATCATATAGACCAGTCTTCTTTATACTTCCTCCACCATATACTAAAAGTATTTTATTGCCATATTCTTTTATGTTTTCACTAAGTGTGTTTATTTTATCTTTACCAAAAAACACCCTGGTAGGTATTGAATAATTGAAATTTAACATTTAATCCTCTCCTTTTAAGAGTTTTACATTTACTATATTTATATACCCTTTATTATAAAAATTATTTAATTTCCTTAATATCCTTTAGGATTGTTGTTTTGCCATCTCCATGAGTCTCTACACATATCTTCTAAAGACTTTTGTGCAGACCAATCTAGTTCTTCTTTAGCTTTTTTAGGATCTGCAAAACAAGTTGCTACATCACCTGCTCTTCTTTCTCTTAATTCATAAGGAATATCTACTCCTGTAGCTTTTTTAAAGTTATTTACTACATCAAGTACACTGTATCCTTTACCAGTTCCTAAATTATATGCATTTACACCTTTTGAATTCAATATCTTTTCAAGTGCTTTTATATGTCCCTTTGCAAGATCTACTACATGTATATAATCCCTTACTCCAGTACCATCATGAGTATCATAATCACTGCCAAAAACAGATAGTTTTTCTCTTTTACCTACTGCAACTTGGGTTATATATGGCATAAGATTATTTGGAATCCCTGTAGGATCTTCTCCTATCCTTCCTGATTCATGTGCCCCTATAGGATTGAAATATCTAAGAAGAGATATAGACCATTCTTCATCTGATACAAAGATATCTGCTAAAATCTGTTCTATCATAAATTTAGTACTACCATATGGATTTGTAGTAGAAAGTGGTAAATCTTCTGTTAAAGGAGATTCATTGTTCATACCATATACTGTAGCTGATGAACTAAATACTATTTTCTTCACATCATATTTATTCATAAGTTCACAAAGGATAAGTGTGCCTGTGATATTATTATGATAATATTTAAGTGGTATTTCTACTGATTCTCCTACTGCTTTAAGTCCTGCAAAATGAATTACTGAACTTATTTCATTTTCCTTAAATACTTTTTCTAAATTTTCTTTATCTAGTAGGTCTACCTCATAGAAATCAAAATCCTTATTTGTAAGTTCTTTTATTCTTTTTAATACTTCTGGCTTAGAATTTGAATAATTATCTACTATTATTACTTCATATCCATCATTTAATAGTTCTACTACTGTATGACTCCCTATATATCCTGCTCCACCTGTGACTAATACTTTCATTTAAATATCCCTCCAAATTTATTATATATATATATAATACCATATTTTATCTATATTCTAAATCTTCTTCATCTAATATACTCTCACTGCTATATTCATTAAACTGTTTTTTGATTTTAGGATTATTATCTAAAAAGTTTATTAATTTTTCTATACTTCTTATTGTATCAATACATAAATAATGCTCCATAGCCTCAGCTTCTGCTTTTGCATCACAAGATGAACCTATGGTATCGATAAATTCTCTAAGTATTTTGTTTCTTTCAACCAAGAACTTTCCTTTCCTTTTACCCTTTTCTAATACTTCGATTTTTTCATAGGGCTCATACTTGATATAAGACATTTCATTTAGTTTTTTAAGTCCTTTAACTACAGAAGGCATTGAGACATTTAATATATCTGCTATGTCCTTATTTCTTATTTCTTTCTTATTTAATGATAATCTATACACTTCTTCTAAATAGTCTTCTAAACTTGGAGATAACATTTTGATCATTCCCTTTTATTTTTTTGAATTTCATTAATATTTATTATACCCATATTAATATGATTACTATATAGGAATTTTAGGAGGTTATATTTTGAACATATTAAATGTAGTAATTATTTCTATAGCTTTAGCTCTTGATGCATCAGGAATTGCTTTTTCTATTGGTATTGATAAGAGATTAAAAAAATATGATAAGCTATTTTTCATATTTAGTTTTGGGTTTTTTCAATTTTTGCTAGCATTTTTAGGAGGTTACTTTGGAGTATTGTTTAATATTTATGTATTTAAATTATCTTCTATGATGGGAGGATTAATTATTGTTATAGTAGGAATGATTATGATAAAAGAAAATTTAAGTAATGATACAAAACTCGTTAATTTTACATTTTTAATAAAAATGATATTAAGTATCTGTGTAAGTATAGATGCATTTATTGTAGGATTTTCCACATTTAACAGTTTAGATTCTTCTTTTATTCTTTTAAACTATTCAATAATTATCGGTATAGTAACCTGTTTTCTATCTGCTTTAGCTTTTAGTATAAGTAGATATTTATCTAAAGTAAAATTTTTAAAAAAATATTCTGCTTTTACATCTGGGATAATACTTATATTATTTGGTATTAAAATGATTTTATTTTAATTTGGTTAAAATTACCTTGGTTAAAAATTATGTTATTACATAAAATACTATTGCAACACAAAAACAGATGAAGGCGAGGGAAAACAAAAATGGCTAAAAACACTTCAAACAAATTAGTAGTACCTGAAGCTCGTCAAGCTCTTAACCAAATGAAGGCTGAGATTGCTAGTGAGTTAGGTATGTCTAACTATGAATCTATGGATAAAGGTAATTTAACAGCTAGAGATAATGGTTATGTTGGTGGATATATGACTAAGAAATTAGTTGAGCAAGCTCAAAGAAACATGAGTGGAAAATAGTAATATATAAATATATATAAAAAGATAGGTGAAATTTCACCTATCTTTTTTATATATTATTCTGCTGGAGTAAATGTTCTTGCTCCTAATTCTTTATTTAACATAAATAGACCTTGAGCACTTTCGCCAATTCTATTTAATTTAGCTATAATAGTTTTCATACTAGCTTCTTCTTCAACTTGCTCATCTACAAACCAATTTAAAAAGCTTATAGTAGCATAGTCACTTTCTTCATGTGCTAATTTCATTAAATCATTAATTCTTGATGTAACTTTCTTTTCATGATCTAGGACAGTCTCAAATGCTTCTTTTATTGATGAAAATTCATTTTTAGGCTCTTCCATTTGGCTTATTTTAACTCTACCATCTCTATCATTAATATAATCATAGAATTTTCTTGCATGGAATCTTTCTTCATCTGCTTGAACCATAAAGAAATTCTCAATTCCCTCAAAATCTTCATCTGCACAATATGCAGCCATTGCTAGGTAATAATTTGCTGATACATATTCAAAGTTCATTTGATCATTTAAAGCTTGTAACATTTTTTCTGATGCCATTATTACATTCCTCCTTAAAATTTTGTTTCATTTTCATGTCTAATAATATGTATACCCAACTTACTTAGGTTATAACTATAGATATAGTATAACATATTGTTAACATTTTCTTAAGTGGTTATTCTTTTATACTTATGGCCTCCGTAGGGCAAGAATCTCTTGATTCTTCAGCGCATTCTTCAAAATCAGATGGTACAGGATCGGCTATAACTACTGATATTTGTTCACCATCCATTTCAAAAACATTAGGACATATTGTAGCGCACAGTTGACAACCTATACATGCACCTCTATCAACAAAAGCTTTCATTGGTCCTCTGTCAAGAAAAAGGACAAATTAAACGTAATAAAACTATCTTCTGC